>CAZTQR010000003.1:58690-67515 GCA_964615795.1 uncultured Ignavibacteriaceae bacterium | reverse complement strand
AGTAATCTGCGGGTTTTCAAAATGAGAATTTATGGAATTATTGTAAAGAGTTACACAGAACACTTGCAACTCACCTTCGGTCAATCTTCACATCATTAAGCTGAGAAACTCCCCGACGTTTCATCCGAACTCCCCAAGTGCAGATCTGCGCTTATCCGGGTAATCTGCGGGTACAAGATCTGTTTACACGTCGCAGGATAAACCCCTCTGCCCCAAACAGATTTTTGTATTAATTCCTAAGTATTAATGAATTATACTTGCCAAAAACAAATCAGGAGCACAGTATGCGTCTTTCAGGTTTCTTCACTGCAATTCTATTCATCATTATTTCAACTTACATGAACTCTAATTCCGAAATCATAACCCGGGAAATTGACTACACTTCGGACGGAAGCACAATGCAGGGATTCATTGCATACGACAATTCCATCTCAGGGAAAATGCCATGCGTAATGATTGTGCATCAATGGAGAGGCCTTGGCGAGTATGAAAAGATGAGGGCAGTTCAGCTTGCCGAACTCGGCTACTTTGCTATGGCAGTTGATATTTACGGCAAGGGAATCAGGCCTGCAACTCCTGAGGAAGCTTCGAAAGAGGCAGGAAAATATTACGGGGATGTTTCACTTTTCAGGGACAGGCTAAAGTCCGGACTTGATGAAATGCTGAAACAGCCGCAGGCAGATCCTTCACGGGCGGCAGCGATCGGCTATTGTTTCGGCGGAAGCGGAGTGATAGAGCTTGCAAGGTCCGGAGCTGAGATCGACGGAGTTGTAAGTTTTCACGGAGGCCTCAGGCCTTCAGGCACTGAAGCAAATTCCGGCATTAAGGCCAGCTTACTGGTCCTGCACGGCGCTGACGATCCGTACATAAAACAGGAAGATAAAATTGCTTTTCAGAAAGAAATGGCCGATGCAAAGGCAGACATGGTTTTTGTGGAGTACAGCGGTGCCGTCCACTCATTCACCGACAAAGGCGCAGGCAATGATAATTCCAAAGGGGCGGCTTACAATGAATCGGCTGACAGAAGATCCTGGATTGCCATGAAAGATTTTTTCACAGAGATCTTCTCCAGATAATTTCCAATGATCTCCGTTAAGGGGCTTACCAAGAAATACTCTGAACTTACTGCGCTCGACGGCGTCTCATTTGACATCTCTGCTGGCGAGATTTGCGGTTACATCGGAACCAACGGCGCAGGGAAATCAACCACCGTGAAGATCCTTACCGGGGTACTGGATTACGATTCGGGCTTGGCAGAGGTCTGCGGTATTGACGTCCGCAAGGATCCTGTTGCAGTGAAAAGGATCGTAGGATACGTTCCGGAAACTCCGAATCTCTTCAATTCCTTGTCTCCTCGCGAATTCATCAGCTTCCTTGGCAGGGCAAGGTCATTGGATGAGGCCGTAGTGAAAAAGCGGCTCACAAATTTCGCAGAGTTGTTCGGATTCTCTGAAATGCTTGATCTTTCAATCGGCAGTCTCTCCAAAGGCAACAAACAGAAAGTGCTGATCACATCGGCTCTTATCCATAACCCCGAAGTGATCTTCCTCGACGAGCCCCTCAACGGGCTCGATGCAAATTCAATTTTCGTTTTTCAGGACCTCGTTTCGCATCTTGTTTCACTCGGCAAGACGATACTCTACTGTTCACATCTCCTGAATACTGTTGAAAAAGTCTCATCAAAGATCATCCTTCTTGACAAAGGCAGTGTGGTTATGGACATCCGTACAAGCGAGCTGAAGGACCTTGACAATTTCACTGACCTTGAAGGCCTTTTCCGAAATCTCAGGGAAGAATCTGAATCAGGCACTGTTTCGTATGAGAATCTTTTCGGCTGAGATACTTCTGATGCTCCTGATATTCTCTGCATCCGGGGCTTCCTCACAAACTCTGTACCTGCCGTTCGATTCGGTATATTCAGGAAACTTTCTGCGTACAAACTTTTCCAACGATATAAACACCTCATCACTGAACTCAGTATTGAACTTCACTACTATCAAGGGCAATGTGGGAGTAACTGTATCCGAATTCTTTCAGTCAAATGTATCAAAGCTCCAGAAGAATTTCTCGAGGGACTTCAACAATTTCAATGGAATAGTATTCTATTCGTTGTCGCCACAGTTCAGCGCCGGCGCGGGTTTTCAGAACATCTTCCTGAATGATGACAAGGACATAGAAACAGACAGGAACAACAGCAGTTTCATCTTTTCAAATTTTGACTACGCTCCGCATCCTTCACTTTCTGCAAACCTGCGCCTCGGATTCGAAAAGGAAGATCAGATAGGTGAGGTCAATTCAGGTTTCAGCGGAATATTCAATGCTAACGCAGACAATTTCTATGTCAAAGATTATAAGTCAAACGGATACCTGATAATGGCGTATGAAGACCTCCAGGGAAAGAAGAGCCACAACTTTGACATCAACGCAAATGTATTCAAGAGATTTTCTCTTTCTGCGGACAATACCGGTTCACTGAGATTCTATAATATCAGCAATGACTTCTACTTTCCGGCATCGCAGTCGGTTGCGCAGGAGTTTAACATACGAAACAACACTGAAAGAAGGTCTGAAAATTTTGTGAGCGTAGGAGATGCGCTCAATTACCGGCTGAATGAATTCTCAGGAGTTACACTTGCAGGCAGCTATTACAACAGGCTTGTTACAAGAGAGTTCAAATACAGGGCTACATCATCAAATGCGCTCCTTGAAAATCTCTACGACTCAAAGGTTGTTGAGGATTTCCTCGAACTCTCAGCCGGCGCAGATGTGTCTTACAAGAGCATATACGGGCTTGCAAAGATGTTCTACATAGAGCGCGCGGAAAATCACTCTCTCATAAACATCTCCGGCCTTACCCCACAGCAGGTGAGCGAGCTTGAGAAGGCGGAGAAGAACAAGAACAACAACAGCAGAAGGACAGGACTTCTCGGCGAGTTGAAATACCGGTTCTCAAACACAAATTTCCTCTCGGCAGTCGGCTCAGCATCATTGCTCAGGTATGACACCGACCTCGAAGAAAATTATGATGACAGGGATGAGCTTGAATACAACTTCTATCTTCTGCACGGCTATAACAACCTCAGAAACTTCGACATTCAGACGAAGTTCGATTACATTGAATCAGACCTTTCATACATCTTTTCTCAAAGAAGCGCCAACAATTATAAGAACAGGATCTACAGATTGTCGTCGCTGAGCAATTTTGCCCCCGTGGAAAATATTGTTACGAGGAATTTTGTTCAGGTGCTTGCCAATTATACGGTGTACGATTTTGAGGATATTGTATCTCAGGTTCAAAGCTTTTCCTACAGGCAACTTCTCATCAGGGATTCAACCTCATATGCTTTTCATCCCAACTTCGAATTCCTTTTCAACGGTGAACTGAGATTTTACGAGCAGGGACAGTTCAACAACGATGATTTTTCTGTGAAGCCGATAAGCTATTTCGAAGAGCAGTTCTATTCTCCCGAACTTGCATGTGTACCCGTTTCACTTCTGAGGCTCTCCGCGGGTTTCCGGTATTTTAAGCAGGTAAGATACAGATATGAAGATGCCGAGAAACAGACTTCAGGAGTTTACAGATCATACGGACCATTTGGAAAGATATTTCTATACCTAAATAACGGATCAATTGTTAATTTCACCGGCGGAATTGATTTCATAAGCAATACGCTTGGGGGATCCGACGACGAATCCCTGAACCTTTTGCTTGCTCTTCAGTGGAACATATAATTCTTTTTGAGAACTAAATTGCCCGACAGACACTTGGAAACACATGTACTGATCCTTGAATCAAAGAGAACCGAGATACTCAGATTTGAACAACTCCTTGAATCGGTCAACAAGGTCTTTTGTCTTGAGCCTGAGAGATTTGTTAACCTGCAGATCGCAAGTTCCGAGGCGATAGTGAATGCGATTGTCCACGGCAACAAGGAAAATCCCGAAAAGAAAGTACTTACTGAGATCTCGCACAATTCAACAGCTATAAGAGTCCTGATCAAAGACCAGGGTGAAGGTTTTGATGTGGACAAACTGCCTGATCCTACCGCAGAGGAAAACCTCTTCAAGGAAAGCGGCCGCGGCATATATATTATCAGGTCACTTGTTGATGAATTTGAATGCACTTCATCATCCTCGGGCACAATCTACATCCTGAAAATGAACAAAAGCAAAACGCCCTGAAGCCAGGGCGTTTATTGAATCGTCTGAAGTTCCTGTGAGTTCTACTTTGCTCTTATCTTGTCAAGCACATCCATCGTTTCCTTTACAGCCTTAGCAGAATCGTGCAGCAGTGCGGTTTCCTTCTCATTCAGTTCAAGTTCAATTATTCTTTCCACACCGTTCTTGCCGAGTTCAACCGGAACTCCGAGATAGATATCCTTTAGTCCGTACTCGCCGTTCAACCATGCGCAAACCGGCAGGATTCTCTTCTGATCTTTAACGATTGATTCAACCATTTGCGCGGCCGCAGCTCCCGGCGCATACCATGCCGATGTTCCCATGAGAGCGACAAGCTCACCACCGCCCTTTTTGGTCCTTTCAACAATTGCATCGAGCTTGTCATCGTCAATCAGTTCTGTCACCGGAATTCCGCCAACAGTTGTGTACCTTGGAAGCGGCACCATTGTGTCTCCGTGGCCACCAAGCAGTAATGCCTGTATGTCTTTCGGAGAAGTGTTAAGCGCTTCGGCGAGGAAAGCCCTGTACCTTGCCGTATCAAGGATTCCTGCCATTCCCATGACTCTGTTTGAAGGAAACTCGGATGTGAGATATGCGCAATATGTCATTACGTCAAGAGGATTTGAAACAACAATGATGAAGCAGTCGGGAGAATGTTCCGCAACGTTCTTTGTAACAGAAGTAACAATTTCGGCATTTGTTGAGATGAGGTCGTCCCGGCTCATTCCCGGTTTCCTCGGAAGCCCTGATGTGATCACAACAACCCGTGAGGCCTCTGTTCTTGAATAATCATGTGTCACGCCAACGACTCTTGTGTCAAAATTGTTTATGCCGGAAGTTTGCCAGATGTCGAGCGCCTTTCCTTCGGCTATGCCTTCCTTAATATCGAGGAGAACAACCTCGCTTGCCATTTCCCTTTGTGCAACACAGTTTGCCACCGTAGCGCCAACATTTCCCGCGCCTATTACAGTCACTTTCATATGTATGAATGTTTTTTAGATTTCGCAAATAAGAAGAGGTTATTCCGGGTGACGGAATAACCTCGCTTCTGAAGATGAATAGCTTAGAAACTTAAGCGGTCTCTAACGGAAGAACGTTGAGGATCTTCTTGCCTTTCTTATCCGTGAAGCTGACTTTTCCGTCAATCATTGAAAAGATGGTGTAATCTCTGCCGAGACCTGTGTTAAGGCCGGGAAGGAATTTGGTACCTCTCTGCCTTACAAGAATATTTCCGGCCTTTACCACCTGTCCGCCGTATCTCTTCACGCCCAATCGCTTGGATTGTGAATCTCTTCCGTTCTTTGAACTTCCGAGTCCTTTTTTATGTGCCATTAGTTATTGCTCTTTGAATTATCAAAATTTGAATGCTGTCCGGTCAGGAGATCTTGTCTATGCTGACCTGTGTGTAGTTCTGCCTGTGGCCTTTCCTTACTTTGTAGCCTTTTCTTCTCTTCTTCTTGAATACCGTCACCTTGTCATCTTTTACATGCTCAATTACAGTTGCTTCAACCTTTCTTGAAAGCTTCGGAGAACCGACTTCGTATGTACTTTCATCCTGTGAGAAAAGAAGCACATCGTCAAATGTCACTTTCTCTCCGACTTCCTCTTTCAGCTTAGGTACAAACACCATCTGGTTTTCCTGCACCCTGTACTGACTGCCTCTTATGTTTACAATTGCGAACATTATTTCTTCTTTGCTTATTTAGAAAATTCCGTTAAAGTGGAGCTAAGCGGGGTCGAACCGCTGACCTTCTGAATGCCATTCAGACGCTCTACCAAACTGAGCTATAGCCCCTCGGGAAAGCGTCAAGTTAGTAATTGACATTGTCTTTTTCAAACCATTAAACCGGACCGGCGGGCTTATCTCGTACCGTGATAAATCCTGTAAATAATGCCAGGATAGCCGTGCTTCACACTTTTTCTTTAGAATTCACTGTGAGCCCTGTGCATATCCTGTTAATGCCTGAGGCCGGCTCCTGGCAATCAGTTGTGAAGGCAGGCCATTAGCCGGCAGATCCGGTTCACCGCTTCACCTCATAGTCAACCTTGTTCCGGAGTATGTCCGAAATCTTCCCCTCATCAAATTTGATCCCTAGGAAGTCTGACAATCCCCGGAAACTGTCATCTAGCTTCAGCATGCTTTCCATAGATAACATATAACTCCTCAGAGGATATGTTTGACTGTATCTGCTGAAGTTTCTAAGCTGGTCATTGAGGATCTTTCTCGACTCTTCCTTGTCGTCTGCCCACCAGCCTGAGTTTAACTGCGATTCAACATCGTTCCTTACAAGAAAGACGATCCTGACCTCAGGGAAAAGCTCCGCAAAGTTGTTGAGCCTTGTTTCCATTAACCCATAATCTTCCAGCCCGAACCTGATCTCCTTGAAACCCCAGTGGCCAAATCTTTCACTTTCGTAAACAGCCCGTATCAGCTTTTTAACGTCCTCTGTTAATGCAACAGGATCAAATACATTGTACCAGGAGCAAAAGGAGTTTCCGTCATACTCCCTGGTATATCCCGGCTGTCTTGTTGTCCTTTTCATATTTTCATAGAAGTCAAGCAGGCTTCCGATCATGTTCCAGTTCTCGCCGCAGATATTACAGCCGCTCACCGAGTTCATGATCCTCATCAGTGTCGTGCTTCCCGACCTTCCCTGGCAAGCAAGAATTATGGGACTGCTCATAGCTGTTATGCTCCGAAAATTTTCAAACGCAATTATTTGTATAAGATAGCCACCAATATCCCGCAATGAAATGGAGTTCATGTTTCAGAGCGCGAATCTTGCGGCTTACAGTTCGGATCTTTGCTTCTGCGTTCATGAATACTTATGTGCCGCGGAGATTCTTCCACTGTTAACAAATGATGCTCGTTGTGTCGCATCCACCCCCCGCCGTTTGGAAAGGCAGTATGAATATAGAAACTTTCATTTATTGGAAGTCTTGAATATATTGCGGCACAAAAATCATCACGCCAACTGAACTTTGAAGAAAGCACGGATCTTTCTACTGTTTCTCATACTGCCATTAATTCTGTTTATATCCGCAACTGCCCTGAAGAAGGTGCAGGGCCCTTATTACATGTTCTTCTACGACCCAAGCTATGTTTATCTTATCAGCTCACTGAACCTTGCCCAGCTTTCCGGCTTCGGTGTCGCACACTTCGATCATCCGGGCACGACTGTCCAGATGATAGGCGCATTGACTGTTAAGGCCTTCAATCTGATCACGGGAACAGGCAACGGATTGATCACTGATGTACTCTCACAGCCGGAATCATATCTTGGCGCAATGAACAGAACATTAGTACTCATTAACTGCGCCGGCCTTTTACTTCTCGGTTTGTTCATATACAGGCTCTCGGGCAGTATCATGGCCGGAATGCTCGTCCAGCTCACTCCGTTTTCTTCAGCAGAGATCTTCTACGGGCTGATAATAGTAACACCGGAGAACTTTCTGATATTCACAGGGCTTCTCTACGTTGGTGCGCTTTGGTACTATCTGCTTAAGTATGAAGATTCGGCAGAGTGGAACCGGAAGTTTGCAGTGATGCTTTCGGTCATTTGCGCTCTCGGACTGGCCACCAAGATCAGCTTCTTTCCTCTTCTGATCTTTCCTTTGCTTGTACTAAAAAAGTTTAAGTGGAAGCTTGTATTTCTCGCTTTGACTGTAGCTCTCTTCTTCGTATTCGTTTACCCGGGACTCAGCAATATTGAGTACTTCGGAAAGTGGATTTCCGGTCTGGCATTGAAGAGCGGCAAGTACGGAAAAGGAGAAGCTACTGTAATCAATTCAGCAGCATTTCAGGAAAACTTCGTTAAGATATTCACAACAGACCCGGTCTATGCCATATCATTTCTTTCCATCATTGCATCGCTCATACTCGGACGCAGGTTCAATAAGACCATCTCTGAAATGTACAGAAGAGAACGGATAATACTGATCTCACTCTTGCTGATCTTCTTCCTGCAGTCTTTCATAGTTGCCAAGCACTATGCACAGTATTACATGATCCCTTCTTTCATGTTATCCGTTACCGGAATACTGATCTCGGCACTTCACGTCTCAGGGCATTCGGAAACTCCTTTTATTTCTTCCAGGCAGTTGCGTATAGCCGGAATTCCGGGACTGCTCATATTCCTTTGGAGCTGTAACATGATCGTGTCATCTTACTTCGAGGGGAATGCACAGAGAGTTGACGCAGAAGCTATGCTGGCGAAGATTGATGAGGTGAGATCGGACAAGCTGTTCATTTCATCTTTCGGAAGTTCAGGCAGTTCAACCGCGCTTGCATTTGCATCTCAGTACGGCGCAGGTCAGACGGAAACTTACAGGTCAATTCTGTCTTCAAGCCTTCCGTCACACATATTTTACAATCAGTGGATCGACGAATTCTATACCCTTAAGGACAGGAATAACCTTCGTGAAGAGCTGACCGCCCGCAGTCCGATTCTGTTGCAGATCAGTCATTACGGAAGTATCGAAAAATTCCTTGCTTCGCTTGAGCGGGTTTCGGGTGCGAATGCCGTCAGGTCTGAACTCATCTTCAGCAACGCCAAGAAGGAATCGCTGTATCTGATCTACATAAACTAGGAACATCTCAGGGAGCGAAGCTCAAATGCACTTAAAACGATCAGCCGGTAACATTT
>CAZTQR010000003.1:0-58590 GCA_964615795.1 uncultured Ignavibacteriaceae bacterium | reverse complement strand
AAAAATCTCTTAAACAAATACATGCAATTTCATAACTTGCCACGGAGATATGACTATGGACTTAAAATTTCTTAAAGGCGTAGGTGAGAAACGGGCGGAGGCATTTGAAAAGATCGGAGTTATGCATGTTGAAGACTTCCTCAGATTCATCCCCAGGACTTACCTCAAACGAATCAGCATAAGGGAATGCCCCGCTTACATTGAAGAGAATGTTGTAGTTACCGGTGAGGTGATAGACATCTCCTACCCGAAAAAGGAAACACAGCCGCTTGGAATAGCACTGCGCGACAACACGGGTGCAGTTGAGATACCCATGTTCGGAGGGAGCGAATTCAGGTCAAGACAGTTCAGACTGGGTGAGAAATACTCTTTCTGGATCAAGATCGACAAGGACAGGCAAGTTTCCGGACTAAAGATCAGCTACAGGGATCACCTGAAACTGACCGATGACGAAAGCGAGAAGAAGTATCAGAAGTTCAGGTACATCCCCGTGTATGAACTCTCCGGTGTGCTCAAGAAGACCTGGATCAAACCGCTGCTGCTTTCCAGGATCGTTTACAATGCATTCACAGCCGTCCTGAAGTCAAACCCATCGGCACTGGAAGAGTCAGTGCCGGAAAGCATCGTCACGAAACTGCACTTTCCCTCTAGGAAGGATGCTGTGCTGAGAATAAACTTCCCTGCTGTCAGCGAAGACATTGAGACAGCACGGAGGAGGCTTGCCTTTGACGAACTGTTTTACCTCGAGATTGCGCTTGCCCTCAAAAAAATGTCGCTGAAACTTGAGAAGAAAGGGATCTCATTCGACAAGGACGTCTCAGGACTGCATGACAAATTCATATCCAACCTACCCTTTGAACTGACACGCGCACAGAGAAAGGCAATGTCTGAAATACTTGACGACATGCGCTCAGACAAGTGCATGAACCGCCTGCTTCAGGGAGATGTGGGAAGCGGCAAGACCGTTGTGGCAGTTCACGCTATGCTGACTGCGATCGGAAACGGTTATCAGTCGGCATTCATGTGCCCAACGGAAATTCTCGCCGGACAGCATTTTTCATCTCTTACAAAGATGCTTGAACCGATAGGCATAAAAGTGCGGCTGCTGATCGGAGGACAGAAAAAGAAAGAACGGACATTGATCCTTGAAGAGATAAAAAGCGGCGCCGTTGACATCATAGTCGGCACACACGCGCTCATTCAGGAGGCAGTTGAATTCCGCAGTCTCGGCTTTGTGGTGATTGATGAACAGCATAAGTTCGGTGTGATGCAGAGGGCAAAGCTGAAAGAGAAGGGCCTTAATCCGGATGTGCTTGTCATGACCGCCACACCCATACCGCGCACACTTTCCCTCACGTTTTACGGTGACCTTGATGTAAGCGTGATCGATGAAATGCCGGCAAACAGGAAGAAGATCAAGACTGCATTGAGATTTGAAAAAGACAAACCCTCCATATACAAATTCCTCAGGGAGGAGATAAAGAAGGGCCGTCAGGTTTACATTGTTTATCCGCTCATTGAAGAATCGGAGAAGATGGACCTCAAATCAGCCGAACAACACTACGAGATCCTTAAGAACGGGGTCTTTCCCGACCTGCGCGTGGGAATGATACACGGCAGATCCGATCCCGAAGAAAAGGAAAAAGTAACTGAGGGTTTCAGAAACGGTGAGATAAATATTCTTGTATCTACAACAGTCATTGAAGTGGGTGTGGACATTCCTAATGCAACAATAATGATAGTGGAAGATGCACAGAGGTTCGGGCTTTCACAACTGCATCAGTTGCGCGGAAGGGTGGGAAGAGGAGCAGAGCAGTCATACTGCATACTCATTGCATCCGCATTTGACGAGATCTCGCAAAAGCGGCTTGGAATACTCTGCAGTACAAATGACGGATTCAGAATAGCCGAAGCTGACATGGAGATCCGCGGGCCGGGTGACTTCTTCGGCATCAGGCAATCGGGCGTGCTGAACTTCTCCTGCACAAACCTTGCGCTCGACAAGGACCTCCTGGAAACCGCCCGCGACGAAGCATTCAGCATAGTCGAAAATGATCCTCAGCTGAGAGACCCCCGTCATTCAATGATAAGATCGGCATTTGAAAATGAAAAGAGCGGGTCGCTCTACTTTATGGCTATAGCTTAAGCGGGGATCTGACTGCCACAGGTTCAACAGAACTGTTCAAGCCAATCCCCTCTTTCTAAGTTTTCTCTTTGGCATGAATGATTTATCTTTGAGCGCAATTAATACGACTATTGAGCAACAGATCATCCAGGCTTGAAATATTCCTTCCGTTACTGACCATAATCACGGATGCGGCGGCGATATTCTGCGCCTTTCTCATATCATATTACATCAGGTTCGATTTTGAGCCATTCCAGAAGTTATTCCCCGTAACCAAGGGAGTTCCCGAGCTTGACGGATACATCCTCTTTGCACTGATGATCATCCCTGTATGGATCGTGGTCTTTCAGACAAGGAAGATGTACAGAGTCAGGAGAAATGTGTTCGTCTTTGATGAATTGTTCGTGATCATCAAATGCGTGACCATAGGCATGCTGTTTGCCATGGGACTCGTCTTCATACTTAAGGGCGACTTCCCCTATTCGAGGCTCGTCTTCGCGCTCATATGGGCGATCTCGATCCTCCTTATAATGCTGGGAAGGTACTTCATGCTGAAGTTCGAGAAAAACCTTTACAACAAGGGAATCGGAATGTGCAAGGTTGCAGTGCTTGGGACCAACGAGATGGCATCCGGCATTTACGAAAGGTTTGAGAAGGACAAGTTCACCGGCTATGAAGTGCTCGGCTATTTTGACTACGGCGCGTCCAATGAGAATTTTATGACGGAAAGGACGAAGCTGGGCTCACTCAAAGATATCCCTGAAAAGATAAAAGAACTCGGCCTTGAGAAGATATTCATAGCAATGCCGTCTTCAGAACACGAATCGCTTGAAGAACTTCTGAGGATCTGCGAAGGGATCAATATTGAGTTCATGTACTCACCCGATTTCATTGACCTGATCACAAGCCGTCTGAAGATAGAGGAAGTTGACGGAGTTCCTTTCATGAGGCTGAAAAAGATACCGATGAATGCATGGAACAGGATGGTCAAGCGCTTATTTGATATTGTGTTCTCACTGTTCTTCATAATCCTTCTGTCACCCTTCCTCATTGCAATCGCATTGCTTGTCAAGATCACTTCCAAGGGCCCGTTGTTTTATAAACAGGAGCGAGTCGGCCTCGACGGCAAGAAGTTTATGATACTCAAGTTCAGGTCAATGCGTGTGGATGCGGAGAAGAGCGGCCCGCAAATGGCAAAGAGGGATGATGACAGGTACACACCCATCGGAAAATTCATACGAAAATACAGCCTCGACGAACTGCCTCAGTTCTTCAATGTGCTCGGGGGAAGCATGAGCATTGTGGGGCCGAGGCCGGAAAGGGAGTTCTTCATAAACACGATGAAGGAGTCAATACAGAGGTATCTCGAAAGGCACCGTGTTAAGTGCGGCATTACAGGCTGGGCGCAGGTAAACGGGGCGAGAGGCTCCGATTCGTCTATGCAGCAGAGAATAGACTATGACATCTACTACATTGAGAACTGGTCTATTGCATTTGACCTTAAAATTATTTTTAAGACATTAAAAGAAGTCTTCTTCTCCGAAAGAGCATTCTGAAAGCGAACACAAAATGATAATTGCCGTAATATATTTCCTGCACGCAATATTCGCCGTCTATGCATTTGCGCGTTCATACCAGAACGACGGGTGGCTTCAGGCATTCCTGAACCTGGGTTTTATCATAATTCTTTTCTCCGTATCACTGACGGTTTGCGAAATTTTCACGGGACTTGTCATTTCCGAGAACGGCTACAGCTTCACCGCACCGTCAAATTCCGTGCTGATGTTCTTCATGAAGATCTCGGGATTCTACAGCCAGCAGGGCAGGACTGTAACGCTGACACCGAAGGACAGTGTCACGCTGGTGCTCGTAACAATAATTGAATATTTCTTTTGCAGCTTCTACTTCAATCGTCTCGGGGCGGGAAGGACTGCAAAGACATCCGCATGACGATCGGCCGCCTCAGGAAAATGTATTCGCAATATTCCTTCAGACTGCTTGCCGTCGCAGTCCTTTGTGTCCTGCTGATTTCGGCTTACTTCAGGAATGAGACCGGAGCTTCGGCATCGGACAGTTCTTCGAGAAACATCGTGATCGGATTCTTCACTTACAACGGCTACGGAAACAATCTGTACCTTGACAATGTAAGGACAGGCATACAGGTCAACTATGACGTGAAAGTAACGGCTCTCATTAATCTTCCGTACGATACAATATATTCCGTCTACCGGTCAGGGACAGATACAATAACGCCCGTTGTGGGAATTTCAAACATCGGCCGGCTGAGTTCTCCCGATTCAATAAAAGTGTTTCTTAAGATCGACCCGATCGGTTATCTTGACAGCGTATCGCTTGCACCGCTCTCCTCAGGCCAGTCAGCGGCGGTGACTCTTGACAGGATCACATACCCTATCGGCACCGGTCTCGGCATCACCGCTTACTGCCGTCAGTCGCTTGACTCCAACAATGTAAACGACACTTTGTGGCAATATACAATAGTCCTTCCAGGTTTCAGAAGGAATGTCCTGTTTGAAGAGTTCACCTCAAACTCAAGCCCCGCATGTGCAAACAACAACTCTTTCCTGAATGCATTCGTCAACAACAACTTAGACAGCGTCTGCGCAATCAAGTATCATTTGGGAGTTCTGGGTACCGATTCATTCTATCTGGCAAATCCGGTTGATGCAGATGCGCGCAAAAGATACTACTATGCGGCCTCGGTTCCGCAGACAATTGCAGACGGCAAGACTTACATATCCATTCCTTACGGAGACAGCGTTAATCTTTATGTGCCTTATGCAAACAGGCAGAAGAGCGGCACTCCGCTTGAGGTGAACGTGGCTGATGAAGTAATTTCTCCCGGCGTGATAAGATCAACTGCAACTGTGAACATAATTTCTGCATTGGGTCCGGGAAACTACAGGATCCGCTTCAATGCAGTTGAACGCTACAGACAGCAGGAACAGCAAGGCACAAACGGCGAGACAAATTTCTACGACATCTTCCGGGACGTTTACCCTGACACCAATGGAATTCCGATAAGCACTGCTCCCGGAACTGCACAGTATTCGGTCACTTATTCCGTCGAACCAGGCTGGCAGGATTCAATGATCTACACAACGGCATTCATTCAAAACGATATGAACCGTGAAGTACTGAACTGCGGGAAATCCAGGTCGGAGGTTATCTCAAGGACTTACGATGTGCCCAAGGGGCATTCTCCCAAAGCCGATCTGTTTGATGCCGGAGGCAGCCTCACAAGAACAGTCCTTTCAGGAGCGGACACTGTCCAATCCAATCTCACTGCGGAAGTTTTCGAAGCGTTCTTTCCTCCTATCGGCTGGCATGTATTCAATCAGGACGGATACATTACCTTTGATCAGTTCACAGGTGCAAACGGTCCGTCTATAGGCGGCGTGAAGTCCGTCATAATGGACTTTTTCGATTACAACATTCCCGGACAGCGCGACTCCATGTATTCAACCGTATTCAGGAATCTGAATATCTGGGACACCGTAAGATTCGACTACGCTTATGCACAGTTCAATGCTGTCAACATTGACAGCCTTGTTGTGAAGATCTCTCCCGACGGCGGACTCACTTTTCCTTTTGAGATCTTCAGAAAAGGCGGCCTCGCGCTTGCAACGGCCCCTCAGACCTCATCATACTTCGTTCCGCAGAACAACACAGAATGGAGATCATACTCATTTCCCCTCAGCGGCATAGTATCCGTCGCTGATAACGGCCTGGCTGTTCCCGGCACATTCAAACTCCATCAGAACTATCCGAATCCCTTCAATCCTTCAACCACGATCATGTTCAGCCTTCCTGTAAGGACGGCCCTGACACTGAAACTTTACGATACATCCGGAAGACTTGTAAGGCAGATCGCGCAGGGAGTTTACGAGCCCGGCGAACACTCTGTCCTCTTCAGCGCAGAGGGACTTGCATCAGGGATATATTTCTGTTCTCTCAATTCAGGAGCGTTCGCTTCCACTGTCAAAATCGTGCTGGCAAAGTAGAGCATTCAAATCACCGGATTTCACAAGCTTTCTTGAGTTGCCATTTCCGGCTATCACATCTTTTTGATCCATGCATTCACCTTATCTCGATCGGGCCGGCAAATATTCTATCCAATCCCGCGGTTCAGTTCCCGGCCTCTGATTTCCGTCCGCTCCATGCCCAATGTTAAATTTTAAGTATGAAACCGTTCTATGTTTCCTTTTCGTTAAGCCAGTGTTAATTTTGTGTAAAGTTTATGACAGTTCATAAACACCTTTCATACAACAAAAAGGCAGTTTTAAGGAAAGGAAAAAAGTCGTGAAAACTCTCATCACACTCGCATTAGCGGCCCTGTTTAGCCTGCCGGTAATGGCTCAGAACACCGAATCTCTCAGTGAGACTGAAATTAGTTCGCTGATCTTTATGGTACAGGAAGAAAAGGTAGCAGAGGATTTTTACCTGGAGATGTACAAGGCTCACGGCCTAAGCTTCTTCAGAAGCATTTCAAAAAGCGAAAGCAAGCACAAAGAACTCTTACTTCAGATCATGGATAATTTCGGCGTTGCGAGTCCTTTAAGCGGTGAATACTCAAATGCCGGCAAATTCAAAGACAAGGAACTTCAGAACCTTTATGCTGACCTTTTGAGAAAGGGTTCATATTCCGTACTTGACGGTCTGATACAGTCTGCGAGATTTGAGGAGAAGGACATACAGGACCTCGGCAGGTTCATGGAGTCTTCAACGAACGAATATGTTGTATCGACTTTCGGCAAGCTGAAGAAAGTTTCGGAGAATCATCTCAAAGTGATCGTGAACAATGTAAGATCACGCGGCGCTGATTATGCACCTGCAACATTGACAACGGAGGAATTTGACAATATAATAAATGACTCATTCGGATTAGCCGGCAAATAAGTACAGACTTTCGTTTCATTGCTTTAAAGTCCGGACTGCTTAGACTGCAGCCGGACTTTTTGTTTTAAACCGGCGAGCTCAACTAAGTGTCAAACAGATAACCAAAGAAAACGAAAGGAGTCACATATTATGAAGCTGATGAGATCAATTCTGCTGATCCTTGGTTTGCTCATTTGCGGCGCTTCAAGTGCCCAGATCTCCGGAACAGACAAGGCAAACCTTTCCCGGGTGATGCAGGAAGAGAAACTTGCCCATGACTTTTACTCGGAGATGAACAAACTTTACGGCATCCGTGTCTTTGAGAATATCTCCTCAAGTGAAAAAATGCACATGAATCACGTGCTCGATGTAATGAACAATTACGGGATCGACAATCCGGTTGACGGGGACAGGTCTGCCGCAGGAGTATTTGCAGATGAGAAGTTTGCGGTAATGTACAGTGATATGACCGCCGCAGGGACAAAGTCAGTGGACGCAGCCCTGATGGAAGCGGCAAGAATTGAAGACATGGACATTGCGGGACTTGCAGAGCTGGAAAGTGAGACTCAAAGCACCTGCATGAAGCAGCTCTACGGAAAACTCAGCTCTGCTTCAGAGAATCATCTGAGAGCATTTGTAAGAAACCTCAGCAAGAGAGGGATTGAATACACGCCTGTGTATCTGAGTAAGGACCGATACAATGAGATCGTGAATTCCAGGTGATTGTACAGCGCAGGCAGATTCACATTTGTTCTTTCATAAGACTGATTCAGATGAAGTAAGGTTGATTTCAGGATGCTTTGGCTGTGCAGATTCTAGAATCCTACAAATGACCCAAAATAGATTTTTGTAATCTTCTGTGCGGAGTTAGTTTTGTCCAACTAAAACAAAACGAAATCATCCCGATGACAAGAATTACAAAGTACTTCAGATTGAGGCAAGCGGCTTTTTCAGTTTTTGCCCTGGCAATACTGGGAGCTTCATATTCTGCCTTCTCAAGGGAGGACGGTATAATTGGCAGGACCCGGAAAGGCCCCGAGCCGGGTTGCACATGCCATGGAAGCAATCCAACGCCCGGAGTGAACATACAATGGATCGGTCCGGATACTGTTGTAGCAGGTCAAAGTTCAAACTTCTCGATCGTGGTTTCAGGAGGCCCTCTTGTAAGAGCCGGAACCAACATTGCAGTGCGAAGCGGTTCACTTGCCGTTACAGACAATTCTCTGCAGTTGATTTCAGGTGAGCTTACACACACCGGCCCGAAAGCGCCTTCCGGCGGAAACGTCACTTTTACTTTCAGCTACAGGGCCCCGAACACTCCCGGACTTGATACGATCTTCGCAAACGCAAACAGCGTTGACTTCACGGGCGGAAACGACAATGACAACTGGAACTTTGCTTCCAACAGGCGCGTCGTGGTGAAACTTGCCACCGGCGTAGTTCAGAACTCAACAACCGCTCTGGATTTTGCATTGTCGCAGAATTTTCCGAATCCTTTCAACCCGGAAACTTCGATCAAGTTTTCCGTTACTGGCAATGAGAGGACTGCTCTGAAGATTACAGACATTACCGGAAAGGTGGTTGCAGAGCTGGTTAACGAAGTCCTGCCGGCAGGAATCTATACCGCAAAGTGGAATGCCGTCGGATTTCCGAGCGGAGTTTACTTCTACAGTCTTACATCCGGAAATAAGAGGGATATCAAGAAGCTTACTCTCCTGAAGTGATCTGATCTACAGATTGTTCACTCCCGAACGAAATGCCCGTCGCGGCTTCGGCCCGGCGGGTGTTTTTTTTCGTAATACATTAACGGTAAATATTGCATTTCAATACGATGACGGATTGCATAACTTATCGTCGTTCAAAAACAAAACACCTACATTTATGGCGGCATTAAGAATCGGAGACACTGCTCCGAATTTCATTGCAAAGACAACCGAAGGCGAGATTATGTTTCACGAGTGGCTCGGCGACAGTTGGGGCGTACTGTTTTCGCACCCTGCTGACTTCACTCCGGTCTGCACAACAGAACTTGGAATGGTATCAAAGCTCAAAGGAGAATTTGAAAAGAGAAACGTAAAAGTGATCGGCCTCAGCGTTGACCCTCTTGATTCACATTTTGAATGGATCAAGGACATCAACGAGACGCAGAATACAAAAATGAACTTTCCGATGATTGCAGATGAAGACAAGTATGTAGCAAACCTTTACGACATGATCCACCCGAATGCTGATGACAAGCTCACGGTAAGATCTGTTTTTGTGATTGGACCCGATAAGAAGGTGAAGCTTACGCTCACTTATCCGGCCTCTACCGGCAGGGACTTCTTTGAGATCCTAAGGGCTATTGATTCGCTTCAACTGACCGCGAATTTTTCTGTCGCAACTCCCGTAAACTGGAAAGACGGGGACGACTGCATCATTGTGAATTCCATATCCGACGAAGATGCGGTGAAGAAATTCCCGAAGGGATTTGTAAAGGTCAGGGACTATCTGCGAGTAACTCCACAGCCTAACAAGTAAGCCGTTTTCGGGGAATGTGCGATGCCGGTTTTTCAACACACAGGACATTCACCCTGTACTGAGAGACTGACTATCGCATAAGAAGTAAGAAGCAGTCCCCGACCCTCGGCAGGGACTGCTTTCTTGGGAGAACCGGCACGCCAGAATGCCGGCTCATCAAATCGAATTATTTACTCATTATAATTGCCGCTTTCAGAGTCTTATTGCCAATTCCGGGGCAATCAACATAAAGTATGTAAATCCCTGATGATACATACTCACCGCTCTGATTTCTAAGATCCCACTTTTCAAGTGAGCTTTCCGCTGTCAACTCATTTCTCAGGATCTTCCTGACCATGACTCCGTCAAGCGAGTAAATACGTATATCCGCTTTGGCCGGAAGGTTGCTTACATAAACAAACTTTTCACCGGTTGAATTATACTCAAGCTCAGAAAATCCGTAATAGGGATTTGGGAAAATATTGATCCTGTTCAGTCCTGCCAGCACAGCTTCCCTGTTTGCTGACTCTGCTCCCTGCGTATGGAATTCATACGCAACTTGAAATCCAGGTACAAAGTCTTTTCTGATGATCCTTTCCGGCCACACCCTGAGTTCATCACCATCATTCCATTTCTTCAATATTCCCCCTGCGAACTTTGCCCTTGGCAGCCAGACGTACATTATGTCCATCTGTGTGAATCCGTTATACTCATTTCCTTTTCCCGGATTCTTATCAGCATACTCGTCAATTTCCAATGAATCGTAAGTTGACGCCATAATGTATGTTATTTCATATCCCCCCAGTTTTTCAAACTTTGACTGATCGCCGCCTTTCGGATTCCAGGACCTGCTGCTATCAGCATCCATAAAACCGATGTTCAGCCTTCGCGGACTGCCGGATGTTGAGTCAAGTTCGTCAATTGCAAATACGCTGAAAGGCACTCTTACGAATCCCGCGAATGGTGTGTTCGTGTAGTTTGTATCTGCAGGAAGGTACCTGTATGCATTAGAACTGAAGCTATCTCCGAATCTGATCAGTATCTTTCTGAGCGGTCCTCCGGTGAGAATCTTCGCTGTTGAGTAAACAGGCCTGAAATAACTTCCGTTTGCTTTTACAAAGGTGTGAAGTGCCCTGAAAGTAGATGTGCTTGGGAAACTCATTCCCAGGCTGCGGCTCTCAAATTGCCTGTTGGTAAATATCTTCGCTGTCTTCACAGCCTCCTGATCAGGACCGGTGAACCATTCTTGTCCTTTCGGATAATATTCCCATGATCTGACTGTATCATAATTCAGAACCGGATAACCTGACTTAATAACACCATCCCTCACAAGACCCGAATCACCTATGTTGCCGATCTTAATTACAAATCCGTCGGTGACACTGACAGGAAACTCCGCGTTTGAATTGTAAAGTTCTTTTGAATAAAGTGTGTCAACTGCAGAAGCATTTTCACGCAGCAGGCTCAATCTGAGACCGGATACTTCCGGATAACAAACAACCCTGTATTCTGCTGATATCAGCTTCAGCGGTTCGAGCACAAACGGATATACACCGGCATCCTTCTGATCTGTAGGCAATCTCTGCATAATTTCGTAGCCGGACACAGTGCCGGTTGCCATGGGCTGAGGAACAAAGTTTACAGTCTTTTTGGGAGTATAGAGTACTTTGGGATCAGTAAGTAGTCCGCCTGAAAGATCAACAAAATACCCCTCAATGGCGAACGTGTATTCCATTCCGGTCATGAACGGTGAACTGGTAAATGTATCGCGGTTAATCGCAAAATTGTGGAGAATGCCTGAGTTGTAGCCTCTCTGCACCACTTTGTAGGTAACAGAATTGTGGTCGGGCAAGAATATGCTGTCCATGATGACGGAAATGCCGTCGGACAAGTCATAGGTCTTTCTTAACACTGTATCTTCTCTGACAGGAGTCTGTGAATAGCTTCTTATCTGATAAATATTATAACCCTGAAACTTGTATTCGCCTCCCGATAATGAATGCGGGATCCTCACTCTCTCAAGACTGTCCTCAAGTATGAAGTAAGCGCTGCCGTCTTCCAGGGATGAGATTCTGTATCCGGGAGCGCCGGGAATCTTGCCTTCGATTCTTGTGAAATCAGACTCATAGAACCTGCGAATACAAGCGGCATAGTATTTCAGTATGGACACACTAATCCGGTTATTGCCGCCTCGTGCAATGAGCTGTGCAGTGATTATCTTCTGAGTGTCATTGGGATTCAGATCTGCAGGGCCATTGCAGATTATGAGCCGGTTGTCTCCGCTGAAATTCGACAACCAGCCTGTGTTGCTCTCAGGATCTCCGCTGAATGAGTATCTGGTTATGTTACCGTTTTGCGGATTCACCCAAAATGTATCGCCTATGCCTTTACCCTGCAACAGTCTGTATGTGTTCCTGAAATCTGAAGGTTCTCCGTAAAGCGGATGGTATTTATAAACGCAAAGTGCCGCAAGTGACCGGCTAAGTTTTCTACCGGGAATGATCCTCAGATTTCCTGAAGTCGGAGGATCAAAGAACACCGCGGTATCTCCTTCTCCGGGAACCTCCATTCCTCTTAATATCTGGAATGCAACTGCCGGAGGAGCAGTCCCATAATTGGGATCGTTGTTGTCGAAATTGTACATATAGACCATGTCCAGCAGAGAATCACTGCCTACCGCATCATCATTAGCATCTCCCAAATCATCGTCGGACCAAAGGCCGGCATGGAAGTTCTTCCACTGACGGCCCGACCTGTTTATAATTCTGTACTCGGTAAATACTGTGTTTCCCAAAACCCCATACAGGTTATCTCCTTTGTAAGACCAGTTTGTCTGCAGGATCTGCGCCTTAAGCGGTTCTGTCGTACCTGAATTCACGTTATGAGATTCGGGATATCCGTCTGTATAAGAATAGAACATGGTCTGATCACCCATCATAAACGGCTTTCCGGTTTTGTCTGCATATGCACCCTGTTGAAATGGCCATTTCCCGTAGTCTGACGATAATGTGATATTTCCCCCAAATGAATAGATCCTGAACGCAGGATCTTCCTTCCCATTTGGATTGCCTGAATCATCCACATATCCCGGAAGGTATTCAGAGTCGTATTGTGAAACAGCAATCAATGTATCATCTCCAACCTTAGCTCCGATCCACAGGCCTGAAGCATATCTGGCATATGTCTGAAAGCCCTTTGGCCACTGAAATCCTGAATTGCCGGATGAGGGATTTCTGTTAAACTCCCCGTCATTGCTGAACCATGTGCTTATGTTGTTTGCTTCGAGCAGTCTACTGCTTTTCATGTAACTCTGCATCTGAACGCTTGCCTCATTATCGTTCCCCGGATTTTCATCAGGTAAGAATGAAAGTAAAAGCGGAATTGTTGTAACAATCAGAATATTGAGAACCAGCCTTTTCATTCGTTTCATTTACTGCAATCTAGTTGGGTTCATTTATCCGGTCAAAGATTTCTTTTCGGCTTTGACATGCTGTTATGAAGGCAATTCAGCTATTCCCCGGAAGCAATAGTTTTGATTCTGATGCGGAAACAAGCTTTTGGGATACGCATTCTTCGGACATGATTTCTGATTTTGACAATAATTCAGGCCTTCATTCTTACCAAAATCTTCAGGAAGCAATTACGGAAACCAAAAATTTTGGGAATCTGTCATATGGAAATTTATTTTTTGCACGGCAAGAACTATTTTGCACTGAGCAGATCTTCTTTCAGAAAACATTTCACATCAGACCGAATTGGAATTCATACATCTTCATAACCACAGCCATTTTTCATTGCTGGATGCGATATCAACAATTGACGGACTTGTAAACGCCGCTGTGGAATTCAATATGCCGGCAGTGGCGCTCACAGACCACGGAGTGATGTACGGCATAATGGAGTTCTACAAGAAAGCAAAGCAGGCAGGAATAAAGCCGATCGTCGGCTGTGAAGTATATGTGGCTCAATCGGGAACGCGGTTTGACAAAGGAAAGAAATTCTTGTCGAGAACTTCCGAAGATTTTGATGACGAACCTGAGAATTCCGACGGACTGGTTTCATCCAACATAAACTATGCACACCTGATACTGCTTGCAAAGAATGAGGCCGGCTACAGAAATCTCATCAAGCTGACATCTGCAGGACACACCGAAGGATACTATTACAAGCCGAGAATAGATCTGGATGTTCTTAACACATACAGGGAAGGCCTTGTCGCAACCTCGGCCTGTGCCGGCGGCGTGATCTCATGCTACATCACACGAGGCGATATGAAGACAGCTGAGAAGATGACCGGAGTTTATAAGGATATTTTCGGTGAGGATTTCTATCTGGAGATCCAGGATCACGGCATTGAAGCTGAGAGGAAAGTGATGAACGAAATGCCGGGACTCGCCAGGAAGTTCGGACTCAGGCTTATCGCAACCAATGACGTTCACTACATAAAGAAAGAACATGCAATAGCTCACAACATTTACCTGAATATAAGCGCTAAGCAGTCTGCAAGATCTTTCAGAAACGGCGATGAGCCGGATGTCCTTACGAATCTCCGCTACGGAACCGATCAGATCTATTTTAAGTCTGCAGATGAAATGTGCAGGCTGTTCAAAGACTTCCCCGAATCAATCCGTTCAACCCTTGAGGTTGCAGAGAAGTGTAATCTCGAACTCGACACTTCGGCAAATTACATGCCCAACTTCAAAATTCCCGAAGAGAAGCAGTCAAAGCTTACCTACGATGAATACCTGAGAATACTTTCTTATGAAGGACTGAAGAAGAGATTCACTGAGATTCCTTC
Organism: uncultured Ignavibacteriaceae bacterium; assembly: GCA_964615795.1. Classification (GTDB taxonomy): domain Bacteria; phylum Bacteroidota; class Ignavibacteria; order Tepidaquicellales; family Tepidaquicellaceae; genus JADJAH01. The sequence goes on along the minus strand of CAZTQR010000003.1, from coordinate 44,272 downwards.
CGGCGCGGAAGAGAGGCTTGAGTATGAGCTCGGGATAATCAAAAGGATGAACTTCTCCGGATACTTCCTGATCGTGCAGGATTTCATAAGCTATGCAAGGAGCAAGGGCATTCTGGTCGGGCCGGGAAGAGGAAGCGCCGCGGGAAGCCTTGTCTGCTTTTGCATCGGCATCACGGATGTTGATCCGCTTGAGTATGACCTGCTCTTTGAAAGATTCCTGAATCCTGAAAGGATCTCTATGCCTGACATTGACATTGATTTTCAGGACGACCGCAGGGATGAAGTGATCCAGTATGCAAAGGAAAAATACGGTGAAGATTCCGTTGCACAGATAATCACATTCAACAAGCTTGCCCCGAGAGGCGTTCTGAAAGACGTAGGCAGGGTCCTTAACTTTCCGTTCCAGGAGATCAATGACCTGACAAAGACTATCCCGATTCTCTTCGGCAAGGTTAAGAAACTGAAGGAGTGCATGGAGAAAGAGCCGGATTTCAGGAATTACTTCAGATCCGGAGATGAGGCTCAGAAAAAGGAAAGAAAGAGACTGTATGAGATCTGCCTTACCCTTGAAAACCTCAACAAGAACTCATCAATTCATGCATCGGGTTTGGTGATTGCGCCGGGCAATGTAACCGACTATGTTCCGCTGTCCAAAGTCACAGGCGAAGACAACGTCTTCTGCACGCAGTATGACATGAATCAGCTTGAGGATGCCGGGCTTATCAAGATAGACTTTCTCGGCCTGAAGGAATTAAAGGTGATAGGCAAGACGCTGAAGCTCGTGAACGAAAAGTACGGCACAGACCTTTCAACCGACAAGATCTCTCTTGATGATCCGAAAACTTACGAACTGTTCTCATCCGGTTCAACGGTCGGGATATTCCAGTTCTCAAAGAGCAAGATGCGCGAGTACCTTGCCAAGCTGAAACCGAAAGACATCAACGACCTTGCGGCAATGAACGCGCTTTACAGGCCGGGGCCGATGAAGCTGATTCCCGATTTCATTGACAAGCGAAACGGAAAGAAGCCGATCACGTACCTTCATCCCCTTATGGAAACAACCCTCAAAAGCACTTACGGGATCATTGTTTACCAGGAACAGGTGATGCAGATAGCCCGGGACATTGCCGGATTTTCGCTTGCACAGGCGGACAATATGAGAAAGGCAATGGGAAAGAAGATCCGGGAGAAGATGGTTCAGCTTGAGAAGGAGTTTGTTAACGGGGCAGTTGCCAACAATGTGCCAAAGAAGACCGCTTCGGATATCTTTGCCCTCATACTTGATTTTGCAGATTACGGTTTCAACAAGTCGCACGGTGTTGCATACTCGATACTTGCTTTTTATACGGCCTATCTCAAGACGCATTATCCGCTTGAATTTCTTGCCATATCAATGGAGTGCAGAAAGGACGATGAGTCTGAGCTGCAACAGCTTGCCAACGAGTGCCGCAAGATGAAGATCGAACTGCGCGCTCCCGATGTGAATGAAAGCATGATGGGATTCACCGTGAAGTACGGAGAAAACGGCGGAGCTGTGATCTACGGCCTCAGCGCCATTAAGAACGTCGGGGAGAAGGCATCACAGAGCATAATTGACGAAAGGGAAAGGGGCGGAAAGTTCCGCGGGTTCGTTGACTTCCTTAAAAGGGTGGATCTGCGGCTTGTTAACAAGAAAGCAGTTGAAGGACTGATCTTTGCAGGAGCGTTTGACTCGATTGACAGGAACAGGAACAAGCTCTTTCTGAATCTGGAGCGTGCAACGCTTTATGCGCAGAGATACAACGACACTCACGAGGCCAAAGGCCAGGAGGGTCTGTTCGGTTCGCAGGAAGACAGCCCATCCGGAGAGAGCATGATAATCACGCATTATGACGACATGCCTGAAAGCGAGAGATTCAACCGCGAGAAAGCGGCGATCGGCTTTTACATCACGGGTCATCCGCTGGCAGTTTATGAAAAGGAGCTTTCGAACCTTATTGACCTGAACTTCGGCGAAGATCCGGCCGAGATTGACTTCAACCGCGTAAAGACAGCCACCATGTGCGGAGTGATAAGCGATGTTCAGTTAAAGGTCTCAAAAAAAGGATACAAGTTTGTCGTCTTCAACCTCATTGACATGTCCGGTTCAGGAGAATGCGTGGCATTCAGCAAGCTCTATGAGGCAAAACAAAGCCTGTTTCAGAATGACAAGCTTGTGGGAGTCCGGGGAGTTCCGGAAGAGAACGGAGACAAGCTCAAGCTGACGGTGGAGGAGATATTCGGGATTGACACTTTCATTGAGATGTATGCAAAGAACCTCGTGATAAATATTAACGGAAACATAAGTGACATTTCAGAGCTGGGAACAATAAAGGATCTCGTGGAAAAGCATCCGGGAAGTACGAAGGTCTTCTTCGCACTTCACGAAAACGGGGGCGTAAAGACATTTGTTTCAAAGGAGTTCAGGGTGAGGGCATGCAGGGAGCTAATTTCAAACTTGAAAAATATAGTTGGGGAAAATAACTTAACGCTGAACTAATTCAATTTCCGAAAAGCAAACATAAAAACCGAAAGGAATATCCAGATGTCCACAATCGAAATAACAGACGCCAACTTTGAAAGCGAAGTGATAAACTCAGATGTACCAGTGCTCATAGACTTCTGGGCAGTATGGTGCGGGCCATGCAAGCTTATTGCCCCGGCAGTGGAGGAAGTGGCGGAAGAATTCAAAGGCAAAGTAAAGGTCGGCAAGCTTGATGTTGACAATAACCAGGCAGTAGCAACCAAATACGGGATCAGAAGCATTCCCACATTACTCTTGTTCAAGGGCGGCAAGATCGTAGACCAGATCGTAGGAGCCGTGCCAAAATCAGCGATCACACAGAAGCTGAACACGCATCTTGAGCAGACTGTCAGCTGACAGTTTGCAATTCTGAATTTGAAGATCAGGGTCCTCCTGCCAGGCGGAAGGATCCTGATTCCATTTATTAACGCTTTGATCACAGTTCAATGACAACCAGATACTTCCTTGGCATTATGACGGCCGCTGTACTGCTGGTCTCATCATGCGATAAGAAAGATGAGACGGCTCAGACCCAGAAGCAGAATACCGGCGTTTCGGAGAACAGTCAGCCAAAGACATCTGCAGACGGTGACAGGACTTCCATCACTTACCAACTGACAGGCGTAACAAACGGGACCATGACGATCTACAGAAACGGTAAGGAACTCAAGCAGGTCATTGAATCCGATATGATGGGACTCAAGAGCAAGAATGAAGTATTTGTGAAGGGAGGATTCGTCTATCTCATTACGGAGATCAACGGAAAGAAACTGCCGATGAAGACGTCTCTTGACGAATACAACAGCAGGAAGCTCACGGGAGAGACGATTGCCAATGCGGCTGAGTTTGAAAAGATGCTTGCCGGTAAAAAGGTTACCGGAAACGAAACAATTCTGGGACGCGATTGCGAGATATATGAAATGGCAAGCAATGTATTTCTCAGCATCGCCGGCAAGAAACACATTATGAAGATCAAATCACCCGAACTGCTGGCAGTTGCAACGGAAATTTCGCCTCTGCCGGATAATACGGATGCAATATTCGAACTGCCTGCCGGGATGGAATTCAAGCTCTTCAACCCCAAAAGCAATGTTCCCAAAGAAAGCCTTGATTCCGCTGTGAAGAAGGAAGCAGAAAAGAAGTGATCAGTCACCGATTATCTTGACAAGTACGCGCTTTCTCCGCTTTCCGTCAAATTCACCGTAAAAGATCTGCTCCCACGGGCCGAGGTCAAGTTTCCCTCCTGTTACAGCCACCACAACTTCCCTTCCCATAATGGTCCGCTTGAGATGCGCATCGGCATTGTCTTCATAGCCGTTGTGCCTGTATTGACTGTGCGGCTTCTCGGGGGCAAGTTTTTCGAGCCACTTCTCAAAATCATCATGAAGCCCCGATTCATCATCATTTATGAAGACGCTTGCGGTAATGTGCATAGCATTGCAGAGAAGCAGGCCGTCGGAAATCCGGCTTTGGGACAAGCAATCTTCCACATCGGGAGTAATATTTATCAACTGCCTTCTTACGGGCGTCTCAAACCAAAGTTCTTTTCTGAAACTCTTCATCAGAATTCGTTATTGAATTTATACATTATCGGGATCTCCTTTTTGAAGTTGAACTCCGCTTCCTCTCCGAGCAGTTTTCGCTGTGCAAGATCGGGCCTGTAAAATGCAAGCCAGGGATCAATTGCAATATAGAAAGATCCTCTGTCATCCATAGTTACCGATTCCGGAGCAATGCCCGGAATGTTTGTCATGTCTCTGAATCCGGGCACGCCAAGTTCGAGCGCTTTCCTTTCCGACGAAACAATGTTATGATCATCGTCAAATTTCAGCATGAACATTATCCTCCTGTTTCTGTCAATTCCGTAGAGCGTTCGGTCATCTGCGGCATACAATCCGCTTATTGATGAAACCTCATGTTCCTTAGTTGAAATTGTTCTGACCGATCCCGATCTCCTGTTAACCACATAAAGAAATGTGCTGTCAGTGAACTGCTCATTGTCTTTCTGATAATTCTCAAGCCCGATATAGAAGAAATCTTTCGTGGCGGAAAATCCCTCAAAGCCAATGTTGTCAAATGTGAACTTGTAAATTTCTTCCGGCAGTGCGAGTCTTTTGATAGTCAGAAGCGTGTCAAACGAACTGATCTCTTTGTTGAATGTCAGTTCATAGATGCCTTCCTTCTGCCTGTATATCATCGGATCGTTTGAACTGTATTCATGACCTTCAATGGAAAGCAGTATGCGGTTGTTGTGCGGATCAAACATGATCTCTTCCATATCGGTCTTTTTGAACTTTGCAAACAGGTCCCTGATCTGCTGTGAATACTCCACGGGGTAGATCCTGACGCGCGGCTCAGTTCCCGATTCGTCAATCTCAAGCCTGTTTATTACTCCTATGTCGTCACATGAGATGAACCTTTTCACATTGCCATCCGAACCCGTGAAGCAAAGGCCTGAAGTTTGCCTGGTCTGATTGCCGGCACTGTCTTTGAGCCACACGGGATAATTGCCGGCGGGTTTCATAACAGGAAGGTTGGAAAAATAGAAGCGTACGAACAGCAATATAGCAATTAAAGGAAGAAATACTCTGATCATGTTTTTCATTGAGCAATACTGTGAGCAATCAGAATACCCGGAAGCGCGGATGAAGTTCCCGTCTCTGTTTTTTCAACAAACATCGGAAGCGGCACACAAGGTCCGCTTCCGGTAAGCTTCAATTTACATACTGAAATGCAGGTCAATCCGGCAGAAGGCAAAACATCACTTCAATATTACAAACTTTCTGACCGAGAAGAACTTTCCTGCCCTGAAAGAATAATAATACACTCCTGAAGGAAGTCCGTTTGAGTTGAACTCATACCTGTAAGAACCTGCACCGGTAAATCCTTCGTGAATTGTTCTTACTTCCCGGCCAAGCGCATCGAAAACTTTCAGCGTTGCCGCTCCGGATGTTTTCATGTCAAACTCGATGACCGTTGACGGGTTGAAAGGGTTCGGATAATTCTGCCTCAGAGAAAATTCAGATGGTATTGCTTGTCCTATCTGGCTTATCCCGACAACTTCCGGAGATATTGAAATGCCGTTGATCCCCGAGAAACCTGTGTTAGTCCCTATAACTGTTGCATTACCCGAAGTTGTATCAATTCTCAAAAGCTTATTGACAGCCACGCCTATTCCGCTGATGCCGTAAAGCGATCCGTTCCTTGCAAATGCGATATCGGGATTCGGAGAGTTGTTTGTATTTCCCACAAGCTGTGATGATCCGTTTTGCTTGTTGATACGGTAAACGCCGCCTGTAGAAGCGATTCCCCAAAGTTCCCGGCTTACGGGATTTATGGAAATTCCAAACAGTGATGAAATGCCGGTGTTGCCCACATAGTCGGTGTCGCCTGAACTTAAGTAATACCTGAAAAGCTTGCCGTCAGTTGAGGCGCAGTACAGATCGTCGTTAAGGTCAAATGCAATTCCCCTTAGATTTGGCGCCGGAATGCCGGCAAGTATGTATGCGTCTCCTCCTGATGCATTGACTCTGTAAAGCTGGCTAACCTGTGATGCAGAGACAACTGCATAGATCTGATTTGTTGAAGGCCTTATGCTTACACCGTTGAACTGCGTTATGCCCGTGAGTCCGACCGATGAGGCGGAGCCTGTGGCAGGGTCTATCTTCAGCAGTGCGCCGGATGATACTGCTCCGGTAACCGCATAGATCTGCTGTGCCTGAACCGGATTGATCGCATATCCTTTTCCTCTGAGGCCAATGTAAAAGTTCGGAGCTGATGCATCATTGCTTGCAATCCTGATTGAATCAGTCCGGGTGCCGGCCGTTGCAGGTTTGAACACTATCTTCATTATTGCAGAATCATTGAACGGCAGGCTTGCCGGCAGAGGAGGCAGTGAAACAATTCTGAAATCAGAAGCAGAAGACTGAACTGAGTTTATGACAAGATTTGAATTTCCGTAATTTCTGAGAATCACTGTCTGCGTGTCACTCGCAGTGTTCACTTCTATATTACCGAACTTAAGAGTGTCCTTGTTTGTGAATAACCTTGCAGACTGGAACGGTGCGATCCTGGTGTTTCCTACCCATACACCCCACAGGTTCTGAAGATCGGCATATTCTGTCATTATCCAGAAGTCCTCTTCATTTGCGGGATCAAGCCATGTTCCCATATAGTCACCCCACCTGTTGCTTTGCCCTGTGTTGATATAAGTCCCCTTTCCGGGCTGAAGCAATGAGGAAGGGTTGAAGAAGTCGGGCGGATCCGTGGAAGCCCTTGAAGTGAAACCTGCACCTATGTACTCTGTGGTTGCGGATCTTGAGAAAGAGATCATTATGTTCTCGTTCCTGTCAACGCTGACAGCAGGAAAGGAATAAAAGAACCCCGGCGCGCCGAAAGTGATGTCCTGAACTGCCGTGTTGGATGAAACATTGAACTTATAGTATTTGACAGCGGCATAAGAATTTTCATATCTCACCGCATGGACTGCAAACAAATGACCGTTCCTGTAAACCGGTTCATTTCTGAACGCTGCCGATCCTCCGGATGTGATAGTAGCTGTTGTTCCAAGCTGTCCGGACGGAGGCGGGGAAGAATATTGTATCACCGGCACAGCTACGCCCGTCATGGATGGATTGGTCAGAGGGTTAACCATTTTGTAAAGAGAGACGTATGTACCGCCGCTGTTCGAATTGCACAGAAAGTAGTACTCTCCCGGATTGCCGTAGGTAATGGACGGCCTGATACCGAAATTTATACCCTGATTGCTGGCATCCCTTATATCCCAAAGGTCAAACCATGATACGGGGCCGGCGTTATTGGAATACAACTGTGACTTATTAAATACCCTGATCGTCGAGTATCTGAAGTTGCTGCCGGATATAGTGAAACCGTTTCCGGTAATGTAGATTGCATTCGCATCATAGCCTACTCCCTGATAATCTCTCCACAGATCTTCCGGTGTACTCCCGTTCAGGTCGGTTCTCATGGCAAAATTGTACCAGGTGCCAAGCGGTATCGAGTCATCTGAAATTGAGATAACGTCATAAGCCAAAGGACCTATCGGAGGTGTGATCCATGACATTATCCACCTTTTCGAAAAGTGGTCATACAGCACTTTAGGATCGGAAACAGTACCGCCGATACCGAGTCCGAGTGATGCGAGCCAGGATGAAGCAGAGATCGTTTTGAGCACGTTGCCGTTCTTATCCCATATTCTGAATGTGGAATTTACTCCGCCGACTATATGCGTGGGCCCTGCGGCAATTGAAGCATCAGGCGGAATGAAGTTTGTTCTGGGGACTCCCGGAAAATTCTTAAGCAGTATATTTGAGGAGTTGTCCCCGCCATTCATACTGCTTTCATCGAGGACAAAATTGGATCCTTCCGGGCCTGTCGGCTTTACCGTGTTTCTGTACGGAGGAAGCTCCTGAAACGAATATTCGTTCTCCATCCCCTTGACTATGAAAGGTGCGCCGGAGATGATGGGCGGTTCGTCCGTAAAATTGTCTGTTGTAACCGAAACACCTCCTGTGATAGAGCCTGCGGCGGGTCCCTGATAGAGCTGTGCAGATGCAATGCCGGCGTGCGTAAGCAAAATAGCGGCAAGAAGCAATAATGTCCTGACCAATGTGTATGATTTTTTGAATTTTGGATGGGAAATATAGAGATTCTGATCAAGGATTTAAATCTAAGATTTGGGACGGCACCGGACAGAGCATCTGTCTGATGCTGTGAATGCGGAGCAAACGGGCAGGTTTTCGGGAATCCCGGCAGTCATTCGGCAATTTCCGCTGGATTGTTAATGAGGGACTTAATTGGTATATTTCAGGCTTGTAAAAACCGAAACTAATATCTTATACAATGTCCAAGATCAATGTTGGGGATAAAGCCCCGGATTTCACGCTAAGTTCATTTTCCCATTCGGATCAGCCGGTTGAATATACTCTGAGCTCATTTGCCGGCAAAGACAACGTGCTTCTCGTTTTCTTCCCGATGGCATTCACAGGTGTGTGCACAGAACAGAATTGCACAATTTCCGACAGTCTGAGCGATTTTGCAAAGCTCAATGTGAAAGTATTCGGAATAAGCACAGACGGTACATTTGTACAGAAGGAGTTTGCGAAAACAAAGAACATTCAGTACCCCCTGCTCAGCGATTTTAACAAAGAAGTAATTAACAAGTTTGATATAGTACAGGATACATTTGCCCACGGTATGAAGAACACTTCCCGAAGGGGCGTCTTTCTTATCGGAAAGGACGGCACCGTAAAGTACAAGGAGATTACGGAAAACCCGGGCGTCCAGGTCAATTTTGATAAGCTCAGGGAAGCCGTGAACAACCTGGGCTGATGCGTGTTTACAGAAACATCCGTGAAGTTGAATATGACAGGAATACGGCAGTTACGGTTGGAACATTTGACGGAGTACACCTCGGGCACAGGGAGATAATTTCCAAGCTCGAAAGAACGGCGGAATCAAAAGGGCTCAGAAAGCTTGTTGTGACGTTTGAGCCTCATCCTCAGATCGTACTGAGGTCAAAGTCGCCGGATATAAAGGTCCTTTCAACTCTTGATGAGAAGATCGGCATCTTAGGTTCTTTGAACATAGACTCTGTGCTGGTGATTGAATTCACCAAAGAATTTTCGCAAACAGGAGCAGAGGATTTCTACAAAGAATATCTGATCAACGGCACAGGCATTTCAGACCTTGTGCTTGGATACGACCACATGTTCGGCAGGAACCGTGAAGGCAACTTCGAAATGATGAGTTTGCTTTCCGGCAAGTACGGCTTTACTGTTGACCGTGTGGATGAGTTCAGGTCTGAGGGCGAACATGTGAGCAGTACCAGGATACGGCACATGCTGGAGGCCGGGGACGTGAGAAATGCCGCGAGGATGCTGGGAAGTGAATACAGCTTATCAGGAACAGTAACCGAAGGAAGAAAGCTCGGCAGAGAACTGGGAATGCCGACTGCAAACATCATTCCGGATTCGGAGTTCAAACTTATTCCGCTTGACGGAATTTATGCCGTAAAGGTAAGTACAGACGGTGATGAATACGGAGGAGTGATGAACATCGGAACCAATCCCACTGTCACGGACGACATGTCAAAGAAGCTTGAAGTGAACATATTCGACTTTGACGGCGACCTGTACGGAAAGAAGCTGACCGTGAGTTTCGTTGACCGGTTGCGGGCAGAAGAGAAGTTTACAAATCTTGACGACCTGAGATCCGCCATGCAGGCAGACAAAGCGAAAGCCGGAGAGATTTTACGGAAGAAAACTGAAATGGAATTCAATAACAAAATCACCAAAGCAAACTAAAAGCAATGCCAATCAGCAAAGAAGAAAAGCTCGAACTCGTAAGGAAGTACGGAGCCAATGAAAAGGACTCCGGCAAACCCGAGGTTCAGGTTGCGATCCTTACAAAGAGGATCAACGATCTTTCCGCACTGCACTTCAACACAAACAAGAAGGACAATCACTCAAGAAGAGGATTGCTCAAGATGGTTGGAAAGAGAAGAAAGCTCCTGAGATACCTTGAGAACAAGGACATTCAAAGGTACAGGGCAATCATTAAGGAACTTGATATACGTAAATAAAACACAAAGCAAAACATGGCAGTAACCAGAAGCATCGACATCGGTGGCAAAAAAATTACGATTGAAACAGGAAGGCTTGCAAAACAGGCTAACGGCGCTGTTCTGATCTCGTTGGAAGACAACTTTGTACTTTGCACCGCAACAGCAGCCGATCAACCTAATCCCGGTCAGGACTTCTTCCCCCTTACTGTTGATTACAGGGAGAAGACAGCATCAGTCGGAAAGATCCCAGGCGGGTTTTTCAAAAGAGAGGGCCGTCCTACCGAAAAGGAGATATTATCAGCAAGACTAATTGACAGGCCGATCCGTCCGATGTTTCCGGAAGGATTCTTTACGGAAACACAGATAATGTGCGGAGTTTATTCATCCGACGGGGAGAATGATGCAGACATACTTGCCGCAATCGGTGCGTCAGCGGCTTTGCTGATCTCCGACATACCGTTCGATGAACCCATTTCGGAAGTCAGGGTCACAAGAGTGGACGGACAATTGATAGTGAATCCGACACACAGCGAACTTGAGAAAGGCGATTTCGATATCAGCGTTGCAGGTACGGTTGATTCCATAATGATGGTTGAAGGCGAGGCAAGAGAGATCTCCGAAGCGGAATTCCTCGAAGCGATCAAATTTGCTCACACAAACATCATTGAGCTCTGCAAATTCCAGAAAGAGTTTGCGGCGGAAGTCGGGAAGAAGAAAAGAGACCTGACTGCCAAGGATGACGACACGGCGATGGTAAATGACGTGAAGGCACTTTGCCTTAACGACATAAAGGCGGTCTTCGGAACTGTGATGGCAAAAGAAGAAAGGAAGCTGAAGAACAGGGAGATCCATGACAAGGTCATGAGTTCGCTTTCCGAGAAATATCCCGATCACGAAAAGAAGCTTGAGGAGATAATACATGACCTTCAGTATGAAGTGATGCGAAGTATGATCCTTGACGAAGGAAAGAGGCTTGACGGCAGAAGCTTGACGGACATCCGTCCGATCTCCTGCGAAGTTGCGGTGTTGCCCAGAACTCACGGATCAGCGCTGTTCACAAGGGGTCAGACGCAGAGTCTTACAACAGTCACACTTGGTACCAAGCGTGATGAACAGATCATAGAGGGGCTGAAGGAAGAAAGCACCAAGCGTTTCATACTTCATTACAACTTCCCTCCGTTCAGCACGGGTGAAGTCGGCGGAAGGCCGGGACCTGGCAGAAGAGAGATCGGCCACGGAAACCTTGCAGAAAGGGCATTGAAGAATCTGATCCCTTCCGATGAGGATTTTCCGTACACGATCAGAATTGTGTCTGACATTCTCGAGTCAAACGGCTCTTCATCAATGGCGACTGTATGCGCAGGATCTCTTGCGCTGATGGATGCCGGTGTGAAGCTCAGCAAGCCGGTCGCGGGAATTGCGATGGGTCTGATAAAAGAAGGTGACAAGGTTGCAGTGCTGTCTGACATACTCGGTGACGAGGATCACTTTGGTGACATGGATTTTAAAGTAGCCGGCACAACCGAAGGCATCACTGCGATCCAGATGGACATCAAGATCAGGGGCATTTCATTTGACATAATGGAAAAGGCGCTTTCACAGGCACGCGAGGGAAGGCTTCATATACTCGGCGAAATGAGCAAAGCAATAACTGAAGCAAGGGAATCCATTTCACCGTATGCACCTCACCTCTACTCCATTTACATTCCGACTGACATGATCGGCACCGTGATAGGGCCGGGAGGAAAGACGATAAGGCACATTGTGGCAGAGAGCGGCGCGGAAGTGGATATAGAAGAGGACGGAAAAGTCACGATCGCGGCGATTGACAAGAGCCAGGCAGATATTGCTACGAAGATGATCCAGGCGCTGACGGAACTTCCCGAAGTAGGCAAAGTGTACGACGGCACAGTGAAGGGCACGAAAGATTTCGGAGCATTCGTGGAGATACTTCCCGGCAAAGAAGGACTGCTTCACATTTCAGAGATCGAGCACAGAAGACTTAACAAAGTTGAAGAAGTGCTTAAACCCGGAGACAAGGTTCAGGTGAAACTGATCGCCATTGAAGACACGGGGAAGCTGAGGCTGAGCAGAAAGGTTCTCCTGCCGAAGGATAAACAGCAGCACCATCAACCTCACCATAAAAAAGACTGAGATGAAATTTGAAATAGACAAGCAGAAAGACAAAACGGTATTCAGGCTCGAGTCGAAATCGCTGGACCACAGCATAGCGGCTGACCTCAAGACAGAACTGGTCTTTCTTCAGAAGGAAATTGAAAATCAGTTTGTCATTGATCTGAGGGATGTGACAAAGTGTGACAGTTCAGGCTTGTCGGTACTGCTCTTGTCTGAGAGGCTTGAAAGAGAAAAGGGAAAGAAGCTCATCATTATGAACGTCAATCCCGCAGTCAGAAATCTCATGGAGATAGCCCGGCTCGACAGGCTGTTTGACATGAAGTGACTTTATTCATAAAGTAATGTTTGGGAACTTCCTGTTGCAGAAGCGGCAGGAAGTTTTTTTTATCCCGTAAGCAAAATGAAAGCTGAATTCATAAAACTTTGCAGAGAATCCGAACTGTCTACAAACCGTGGCAGGAGATTCATTATTGACGATGAGAATGAAGCGGCAGTATTCAAGATCGGCGGCGAAGTATATGCAGTTGACAATATCTGTCCGCACAATCATGTTCCGGAAATATTCAACGGTTATGTTGATGACCACAATGTTTCATGCCCTGTGCACGGATTCACATTCAGCCTGGTTACAGGATTACAGCCAACGGGCTTCGGATGCAAACTGAGAACGTTCAGAGTCAAAAAAGAAAACGGCTGGATATTCATCGAAAAGCCGGAAGTCAGCCGTTTTGATTTCGGCGCGGACGCGTATGAGTGAGCTTAAGGAGGAGATCCGGAAACTCTGCACTGATGCAGGATTTTCGAACGCCCGGTTTTCACGCGCAGGGTCTCTCAGCGAAGAGGCATCCCTTCTGAGGCAATGGCTTGATCAGAAACGCCATGCGGGAATGAGCTGGATGGAACGAAGTTATGAGAAGAGGACTGACCCCTCGAAAGTCATGAGCGATGTTAGAACTGTCATCTCACTTTCATATCACTATGACACTCCCTACGAGCACTCACATTCGGCGGATGTACCCAAGATCTCGCGTTACGCCTGGGGCACAAGAGATTATCACAAGATCATAAAGGGAAAACTCAAGAAACTCTGCGCTGAAATAGAGCGAACTTCCGAAGCGATCAATTGCAGATACTACACGGACGACGGGCCTGTTATGGACAAGGCCTGGGCTGTACGTTCAGGGCTTGGCTGGATGGGAAAGCATACAAACGTGATCGACAAAGACTCCGGCAGTTTCTTCTTTATCGCCACAATACTCATTAATGCTGAGCTTGCGCCTGACAAGCCCGTGGAAGATCTTTGCAGAGATTGCACGCTTTGTGTATCGGCCTGTCCCACCGGTGCCATCTGCGAAGAGTATAAGGTTGATTCAAATCTGTGCATTTCGTATCAGACAATTGAGAACAGATCGGATGCGATCACCGGAATTGATCTTCACGGATGGATCTTCGGCTGTGATATCTGTCAGGATGTATGTCCCTTCAATCGTCCCGGAACATTCAGTACTGATGAACATTTCATTCCGAATAAGTTTGCATTCAATAAGACGTACGATGAACTTCTGCAAATGAGCGGGGATGAATTCTTCATGACATTTGCAGGCACTCCCGTGATGAGGGCGAAGTATGGAGGCTGGATGCGGAACTTGCGGAAGGCACGGAGTGAATTGAAGCAAAGAGAATAGCAGGAACCTGTTGATTGCGCACAGGCAAGATTTTCTTCATTTAATTTGGCGATCGCAGCAACTAAGTTTAGAGCATAAAACAGAGGAGCAGTTATGAAGTCTTTAATTATACTCTCAATTCTTCTGGCTTTAACCCTGACATGCAATGCCCAGTTCGGAAGCTACGGTTCATATTATCCCCTTCAAACAGGAAACACATGGTACTACAAGTCAGTTGACCATTGGATGCAGCAGTATTTTTTCAAGGTCACGATCAAAGGCGACACTGTTGTCGGAGGAATAAATTACTTCGTACGTCAAAGAGGGGCCATCACTTCATTGGTCAGATATGATACGGCATCCGGGAATCTCCTTGAATACAATGCCGGTGGCGGCTGTAACGGTTACACATATGACCGGATCATAGACAGCATTTCCTCATCCCCGGGCAACGTAGTGTATTGCCAGAATGCGGCAATTTATACAAGAAGATGCGAAATGACAGGCACAGAGTCTGTATTAGGATCCGATCGCAATGTAAGAAAATTTGAACATGACGGACTTGTATCAGAAGAAATGATGTATGCCGATGGCATAGGGGCTTATTATTCAAGTACCAGCGAGCCACCTCCTTATACAAGCTATACAGTGCTTCTTGGCTGCAGGATCAACGGAGTTGTTTACGGCGATACAACTATGAGTTCGGTTGCAGAAACAAGTCACCAGAGTTACGGACAAGAGGGCACCCTGATGAACTATCCCAATCCGTTCAACCCTACTACAAAGATCACATTTGACATCCCGGTTGATTCAAAAGTGAAACTGACTGTTTATGACATGCTCGGAAGGGAGGTTGCAAGGCTTGTGGATAATGAATTCAGAACTGCAGGGAGATATGAAGCGGAATTCAGCGGCGCATCGCTTGCGGGCGGAGTGTATTTCTGCCGGATCGAAGCCGGAAAGTTTGCACGGACAAGGAGGATGGTAATTGTGAGATAAGCGGCTCGATGAACGTCAGAGTTCCTTGAGTATGCAAATGCAATTTAGAGCTACTGTTCCTTTGCTGTACTCCGGTGTGGTTGCATCAACCGAAAAATTGACTTTTCGGATTGAATCAATTCAGTTAGTTTGTTCTGAATCAAGAAGCAGATGCATTACAGAGCTGAGCTGATCAGTGCATGCATCAACGCGTATTCGAAAGGAGGATAAAGAAATGCTCAGTGTTACAAGAGCTTTGATGATTGCAGTACTCCTTCTAACCTATTCTTCTGCATATTCAAACGGTGTCGGTGTTGTAAACGCATCCACCGGCATTTACCTTAAACTAACCTCATCCAACATTGAAACTTCCGTTGAGATGCAGGTTTGTGTTACAAAAGCAACTCAGTACTTTCTTAACAACTTAGGCTCTAACCGGATCGTTTCGTACGCTTTTCCTCTTCCTGACGGTGCAAGCGCGACTGAGCTGAAATGGAAACTCGACGGCATCTGGCATACGGCGCCGATCTCTCCGAATCCGCAGGATACTTCACTTCCCGGCGGTACTATGAATCAAAACCTGAGGAATTACCTCGGCGCAAAGCCGCTTTTCTTCTCCATTCCCGGATATGTGAGGACCGACTCACTGCTTATTGTGCAGCTCACTTACGTACAGTTGCTTAAGTATGACTTCGGGAGTGTGTACTTCGATTATCCGAATGATTACCGGCTCATTCAAAACCAGACAATAGAGGCACAGGAGTTTACATTCATGCTTACGTCCCAAAGGACCATAGACAGTATCAGGCTCGTCAGCTCCAATCCTCTGACCTCGATCTCTAACAATGGTAACGTGGCGAGTATCGTGAGCAATCAGTACACTGCAGTGCCCTCGGTGAATTATAAAGTCAAGTACTCGCTGAATCTGAATCAGCTCGGACTGTACAGTTATTCAACCAGGATACCTGACAACCAGCTTCCTGACTCACTCGGCGGATTCTTTCTGTTCATAGCAGAACCGAATCCCGGAAGCTCCGGCGATGTGATAAAGAAAGTCTTCACTCTTATACTTGACCGCTCGGGGAGCATGTCGGGGACAAAGATAATTCAGGCAAAGAACTCTGCAACATTCATCATCAACAATCTCAATCAGGGTGATAAATTCAACATAGTTGATTTTGAGACGAATGTTTATGCCTTCCGCAACAGACATGTGATTTACAATGCTCAGTCACGCGACTCGGCCTTAATGTATGTACAAAACATAAGCGCCGGAGGTTTGACCAATATTTCCGGAGCATTCTCAACCGCAGTTCCTCATTTCAATGTGGCAAACGACAGCACGGCAAACATAATTATATTCCTGACAGACGGACTGCCCACGACAGGAATAACCGAAAGGACCGCTCTGCTCAATCACATCAGGACTCTGATCCAGTCAACCGAGACAATGATCTATTTATATTCGTTTGGGATCGGCACAGATGTTGACCAGCAGTTGCTGACTTTGATGTCGGCTCAAAACAACGGATTCGCTGAGTTTCTTCTTAATGACCAGGTGGAAGAAAGGATAACGAATTTTTATCTTAGGATAAGAAATCCTGTCCTGCTCAGCCCTTCGGTAACTTTCTCATCAACCTTCATAAGCAATGTCTACCCGAATCCACTGTCTAACCTGTACATAGGACAGCAGATGATAGTAAGCGGAAGGTACACTGAGTCAGGTCCTCTGAATGTTGTGCTTTCCGGTCGGGCGTTCAACCATCCTGTTTCATACAATTACTCATTCAACAGGCTTGACACTCCGGATGTACGCTATCAGTTTCTCACAAAAATCTGGGCTAAGCAGAAAATAGAGAATCTTCTGGTCCAGTATTACAGCCTCAATCCGAATTCACCGGAGGCACTGGCGCTCAAACAGCAGATAATCGCTCTCAGCATAGCTTACGGCGTGATCAGCCCGTTCACAAGCTTCGGGCCTCCAACGAGCGTAAGCAACAGCGAAGTCGAGTATGAGCTGAGCCAGGAAGAGCTGTCCTTTGCAGGCAATTACAAGCTGACCGGAAACTATCCGAATCCTTTCAATCCTTCTACGGTGATCTCCTTTATTGTAAAGGAGACAACTTCGCCGAAAGCAGTGATCAGGATATACAATTCACTTGGTGTGCTTGTGGATGTGATAGAAGCAAAGCTCAGCGGAAGCGGGCGCTACAGTGTAACATGGAACGGTGCGCGTTACTCAACCGGAGTATATTTTTACTCAGTGGATTTTGGAGATGAAGTGCTGTTTTCAAAGATGCTGTTGATCAAGTAACACCGCTGGAAAAAGCGACACTAAAAAAGCAGAAAGGAATACACCTTTCTGCTTTCAGTTATTTGCAGTGAATTTCATTTCAGACCGGCACTACTGATCTTCAAGTTCCATATTCAGCACTCTTATCAGTGAATCCGCGATCCTGTCAAGGAGTTCATACTCAATTGTGAGCGGGGGCAGTAGCCGCAAGACTGTCATTCCGCCGGGCAGGACAAGAATGCCTTCCTCCATGAGTTTGAGTATGTAAGGTTTCGGCTTCTTCCGGAGTTCGATGCCTATCATCAATCCCAACTGCCTGATCTCCCTTACCATCTTCAGCTCGACTCCCTTCAGCTTCTTCATCAGGTATTCACCTTTTTGCGCGGCTTGTTCTGCAAGCCGGTTCTTCTCCATGAACTCAATCGCCGCAAGCGATGCAGCACATGCAAGTGCATTTCCTCCGAAAGTCGTTCCGTGCTTGCCGACAGGAATGCTGACTTTCTCCGAACAGAGAACCGCGCCCATTGGGATGCCGCCGGCAATTGCCTTTGCAAGGCAAATTATGTCAGGCTCAAGTTCCAAATGCTCGCATGCAAACATCTTTCCCGTTCTGCAAAACCCTGACTGCACCTCATCAATTATCAGCAGAATATTTCTTTCATCGCAGATCCTTCTGATCTTTTCAAAATATTCCATTGAGCCGATGTTGATCCCGCCTTCGCCCTGCACCACTTCCAGCAGGACTGCCGCTGTGTCATCGGTCAGCTTCTCCTCAAGCTTATCAAAGTTATTGAAGGGCACATGCGCAAATCCGGGAAGAAGCGGGCCGAAACCCTCCCGGTATTCCTGCTTCGCTGTCGCTGTCAATGCTCCGTAGGTCCTTCCGTGAAATGCCTTCATGGCGCAGACAATTTCCGTCTTGCCGGTTACGAGCCTCGAGAATTTCAGCGCCGCTTCTACTGCTTCCGTGCCTGAATTGCAGAGGAATACTTTTTTGATGCTTGACGGCGCAATTGAGACAAGTTTTTGCATGAGCAATGCCCTCTTGTCATTGTAGAATATTCCCGGCACTGTTATGATCTTTATTGCCTGCTCATATATCGCATCAGCCACTTCACGATTGGCATGTCCGATATTCGCGACACCGTTGCCCGCAACACAGTCAATATACTCTTTGCCGTTTTCATCCGTGATCACCGCATTCCTGCCACTCACTGCAACTATGTCTCTCTTCGGATAGACATTGAGCTCATATCTGTCCTGCATGATCTTTGTTTCCGTCATTTTATGATTGTCCCCTTTCCTTCAAGCGCATCCTTTACCGGATCTTCCGTTCTGCCGTCGCTTATGATCACTTCCGCCGCGCCGTATTCAAACAGCTTCCTCAGTGCGAGCATCTTTCTCTTCATTCTTCCTTCCACCTGTTCTTCTCTTCTCAGAAGGTCGGCTTTGGGTATTTCCCTTACAAGACTTTCACTGTCATCTTTATCTTCAAGGAATCCCGCCGCCCCGATAAACTGGATGATCTTATCGGCCTTCAGTTCTTTCTGAAGAAGATTGACTATATCGTCATTTTCGGAATTGATCGCAAAATTGTTCTCATCTATGATCGGGACACAAAGCACCGGAGTGTAACCGTTGTCAAGCAAGAGGTTGATCAAAGCAGTATTGACAGACGCCGGCTTCCCTGAATTGTCCCTCACGATCTTCAACTTCCCGCCTTCCCTCACGCGTATGCCCTGATTCCTTTTTCCCGTAACAGCTTTGCCATCAAGCCCCGACAACCCAACCGCATTAATTCCGTTGCGCTGGCAAAGTTCCACAAGCCTCTTATTCCTTACTCCCGAATATGCCATCATCAGTACATCTATTGCTTCGTCATCCGAGTAAACACTCGTATATCCCGATGCTGAAGTCAGCGTTTTCTTTTGCATCCCCAGCCGCTCAACCAAAGCATCGCGAAGATGATTCGCTCCGTGCACAATCAGGAACTTCTCCTTCATCTCAGACAGTCCTTTGATTATTCCCGGAAGATTGATGTCTTTTCCTCCGCCTATCTTGATTATTATCATCAGAAAGCCATTAATGTATTGTTTGGAATTGTCAAAGGATTCAATTGTGACGGGATCTTCTCCGAACAAATTATGAGATCCTGCCCTGCAGAATACGTCAGGGTGAAATAATCCTCATCTTCACTGAAAAGAGTGTAGACATAAACCTTGCAGGCATCTGCAATAATAAAGTTCATCGCCCTTATGTATTTCGTCCTCTTTCGGATCACATCCACAGCCTTCTCTATTGCTTCTTTCATATCACCTTTATAAAACCTCTTGACGTAATTGAAGATCTTTTCAGCTCCTATCCTGCCTTCTGCATTTATTCTCACACCTCTCAACTCACCGTTGAATGCAAAAGTGAACCTCTCATCGTGGAACGGCATGTTGTTTTCAACTTCGATCCCTTCATCCCTGAATGCGCTCCTTGCATGGGCAACGAGCAGTTTAGTTTTCGGAAATTTGCCGAGGTCGTCCTCCCAGACCGGAAGTATGTTCCGGTAATGCTTCCATTCATTCCCCGAGAGTGCAGAGCATCCCCAGCCATGGCCCTGATATTCTTTGCTGTTCCTGCAGATCAGTGCGAACTGCGAGAGATAGATTTCAGGAGAAAATTCATCCTGCGACCGTACGAGCAGTATTCTGCACATAAATTTTTCAGACGGGATGAAGGCCCGTGAATTCAAGGCCGGTTGTTTCTTCAATGCCGTTCATGATATTGAATGCCTGAAGAGCTTGTCCCGCGGCGCCTTTCATGAGATTGTCAATTGCGCTGATAACGACAAGCCTTCGGGAATTCCTGTCTTTCTCAAATCCTATGTCGCAGTAATTTGTGCCGGCAAGAAGCTTAGGTTCCGGATATCTGTAGATCCCGTCGCTCTCCTTTACGATCCTGATGAAGGGCTCGGCCGAATATTCCTTTCTGTAAACCCTCCAGATATCCTTTTCATCCATTTCGTCGTTCAGAAACACATGGCAGGTTGCAAGCACTCCTCTTACCATGTCAATGGAAGTTGCGGAGAAACTGATCTCTGTGTCTTTTCCGAAGCTGAGTTCCTGAATCATTTCGGCTGTATGCCTGTGTCCGGTGGGCATGAATGATCTCACACACCCGGCTCTTTCGGGATGATGCGACCCGGCATTCGGCTCGTTGCCCGCCTCGCTTGATCCCACCTTCACTTCAACCACTGTCCGCTTTGCGTCAACGAGGCCATTCCTGAAGAGCGGATAAAGTCCGAGAATGGTGGCCGTAGCGTTGCAGCCCGCACTTGAGATCAGTTTTGCGCTCTTCATTTCTTCCCGGTGAAGCTCCGGAATTCCATAAACAAAATCACTCAGTCTTTCCGGCGAAGGATGGTCAGTACCATACCACTTCTTATATGCCTCACTGCTCTTAAGTCTGAAGTCGGCGCTCAGGTCAATAATCCTTTCACTCTTTTCCATGAACTCCTCTATCCTTTGCGAAGAGCTCTTATGAGGAAGGCAGAGAAACAGCAGGTCGCATTTTTCCAGCTCGCTCAGCGGAATGAATTTGAGCTCCGTCCTCTTTCTGAGATTCGGATGAAGCTTATGAACTGATTTTCCCGCAAACCTTTCTGAAGTGACCTGATTGAGACTGACATTCGGATGCGAGATCAGAAGCCTGATCAGTTCGCCGCCTGTATATCCTGAACCTCCTGCAATTGACACATTGATCTTTTCCAATCAGCTTTTTCCTTTCTCTATTACATACTCAACTATCTTTCCGGGTATGTTTACTCCTGTGATGTCAATGCTGTTCTTGAACTCCATAGTGTAGTTGACTTCATTCACTTCAAGCCCCGAATCTGTTTCGAATAAATCAATTGCAACGATTCCCCCGCCCACGGCCTCTGCTGCGGCAAGTGAAATTGAAGAGATGTCTTTTGTTACTTCGCACTTCACGGCTCGTCCGCCCCTTGCAGTATTCGTGATCCAGTGATCTGAGTTCCTGTATATCGCGGCAATGCATTCGTCGCCGACTACGAAACTCCTTATGTCCCTTCCCTTTTTCTCCACATACTTCTGTATGTAAAAAATGGAATGATGATAAGAGCCCAGGACAGTCTTATGCTCAAGGACCGACTCTGCCGCATCCTTGTCATTGATCTTTGAGAGGAGCCGTCCCCATGAACCGACAGCCGGCTTCAGCACTACAGGGTAACCCATTTCTTCTATCGCCTTCAGGGCAGATTCTTCCGTGAACGCGACACGAACTTCCGGCTGATGTATGTTTGCCTGAGCCAGGGCTACGGAAGTCAGCAATTTGTCGCCGCAGACCGTTGCAACATCGTATGTATTCACGCATCTGACTCCCGCGCTTTCAAACAACCGCAGGGCATGAAGTGCGCGCGAATGATTAATGCTTCTTTCAATCACGACATCATAGTCAAAACTGTCATTACCGACATTGAAGGCAAGCGACCTGTCATCAACCATTTCAAGCTTAACACTGTGCTTCGCAAACTCATCAAGAAGGAATTTCTCATCCTTCCTGATGAGCGAATGCAGGAATCCTATTTTCATTTTCGGGATTTGTTTGGAAATATTCCGGCGGGATATTTACTCGCCCCAGTCTTCTTCTTCCTGCGGGGCTTCTGCGAGAGTAACCGGATCGGTCTGTGTCACTTCAAGTTCAGAACCGCACTCACCGCATTCAAGCAGTTCTCCGATTACCGTTCCTTCACTGATCTTTACTTCCGCTCCGCAAATCGGGCATTCTGCCATATCTCAGTATTTTCTCAGTTAGAATATTGCAAAGATAACTCTCCCGAAGCGCCGAATCTATTCAATTGGCCGAAAGTTGCTTGGAAGTTATAAAAAAAAATTGCCGGCCCTGTGAGCCGGCAATGATCTTACTGCATTGTTACAGTTCTTTGAAGCTGTCTTGCAGATCTTCGGATCAGGCGGAATTACTTGCCTGCCATGACCTTTCTGACAACTGCTCTCTTAACTGCTTTCTTTACTGCAGCCTTTTTAACAGCTTTCTTTACAACAGCTTTCTTAACTGCCTTCTTTACTGCAGCTTTCTTAACTGCCTTCTTTACTACGGCTTTCTTCGCTGCTTTCTTTACTACAGCTTTCTTAACCGCTTTCTTTCCGGCAGCTTTCTTAACGGCCTTCTTTACTGCCGCTTTCTTTTTTACTGCTCCAGCCATAACTGAACCCTCCATTTGGTTTAGTTTTTAAATTTAGCGCGTTGCTGAAGCGCGCCTGTGTAACATGTGGAACATTTTGTTTCTCTTTCATTCATCATGATATGTCTATGATGAAATTTTGTTGTTGCATTTTTTATTGATGCAATTTTAAACAAATAAAAAATAAATATAAAGACTAATCAGATTTTCAACGCAAAGATTTTTTTATGAAAATTTTTCCTCTGACATTTTTTTATGACGCCTCACCATGTGAATGTTCGGCATGAACGATCAGTTGATTGCACAAAGAAAAAATCTTTCAGCACAAACACGCATCATCTGCATTTCGCTCTCTTTGCTGCGGCAGATGTTTGAAACGACACAGATACATTAATCTCAAGAAGGCAGAAAAAAATTTGACGGCATTGAAACTTTTCAAAAGCAATTGCGAATACAGAATCAAAGAGAACAACTAAGGAGGGAATTCAAAATGAGAATGATCAAGATCATTTACCTGGTACCGGTTTTGCTGCTGTTCATTGCAGTAAGCGGAAATGCAGGCCCGGCGCGGCTTTCAGCCGCAACAGAAAGCGAACTGCGGGAGCAGTTGGGAGACGAGATAGAAACCGCACTGCAGGAAAGATTTCTGAGATATTCATCTGATGACCTGGACGGAATCGTCCTGATCGAAGCAACGGTCAACAAGGAGGGCAAGATCGTATTCAAGGGACTGAATGCGGAAAACGACAATCTGAGAGAAAATGCATACGGCATGCTGAACTCTCTGAATCTTTGGACGTACCCTGACTTTGCTGAAACAATTTACAGATACAAAGTAACTTACACAGACTGATTGTCTTCATAACAACCCTCAACACTCTGCAGAATACAGATCACTGCAGAGTGTTGTTTATTTTGCAATAAGAGATTTTTTTATCTCCCCGATGCTTCTGCATCCGCAAAGCGCCATTGCGAGGTCAAGTTCAGTTCGCAGGATGTCAAGAACTTTTCTCACTCCGTTCTCACCGTCGTAACCGAGACCGTAGATAACAGGCCTTCCTATCAGCACTGCATCTGCTCCGAGCGCAATTGCTTTCAGTACATCAGTTCCTCTTCTGACACCACCATCCATCAACAACAGGATCTTCTTTGAGACTGCCTCCGCTATACCGGGCAGTGCGTCGATTGTCGCCCTGCAAGTATCAAGCTGACGTCCGCCGTGATTGGAGACTACAATTCCGTCAACTCCGTTCTCTACTGCAAGCATTGCATCTTCCGTGCAGATTATCCCTTTTACAATTACCGGAAGCCGTGTAATTGACCTCAGCCAGTCCACATCCTTCCAGGACAATGACGGATCGAGATTTCTCGCGAAGTACCCTGCAATTCCCGAATCCTGATCACGCGGCAGAATCTCTTTCAGGAACGGTTCAAGATTCTTCACCGTAATACCTTCCGGAAGATTGAACCGGTTTCTTACATCTCTGATCCTTCTGCCGAGCAGTGGTGCATCAACAGTCAGCACTAGAGCTTTGCATCCTGCTGTTTCCGCCTTCGCAACAAGCTCACGGGTGACTTCCCTGTCTTTGAATACATAGAGCTGAAACCAAAGCGGCAGGCTGGTTTCACGGGCAACTTCTTCCACTCCGGAATTCGACAAAGTGCTCAGCGTCATTATGGTTTGCCCGGCACTTGCGGCACGAGCAACGGCGAGCTCGCCTTCCGGGTGCGCAAGCCTGTGAAATGCCGTGGGTGCAATTATCACCGGCATGCTGATCTTTTCTCCGAGCACTGTGGCAGAAAGATCCCTCCTGCTCACATCCACCAGAACTCTGTAATTCAGAAGTATCCTGTCAAATGCCTTTGAGTTTTCCCGCAGAGTGATCTCATCGTCCGCTCCGCTGGAATAATAATCAAATGCGATTCCCGGGATCTTTTCAGCCGCGATCTTCTCAATATCCGCGACCGTTACAGGAGAACTGTTAATGTCCATTCAATTTGATTATCGCTTAACAAAATCACTTTCATTGTCTTTGCTTCTTTAAATCTTAATTCCCGTTTACGAATTTACACAATCCGAATCAAATAAGAACAGCAGGCAAAGACTTAAATGCCTGCTGTTGAATGTATCTGCCTTTATTCAGCATGTACTGCTCAATCCGGTATCAGTGCCGCCGGATCAGTCACCCTGAGATATGCTCGCCCTTGCGGCCGCAAGCCTTGCAACCGGGACCCTGAACGGCGAACAGCTTACATAGTCAAGTTTAAGCCTGTTGCAGAAATCTATCGAATCCGGTTCTCCGCCGTGCTCTCCGCAAATGCCGAGCTTTATCTTCGGCTGTGTCCTTCTTCCTTCCTTCACGGCATATTCCATCAGCATTCCCACACCTTCGGTATCGATTGATTCAAACGGATTCCTCTTAAGCAGTTCCCTCTCCATATAATAAGGTATGAAAGATGCCGAATCATCCCTTGATATTCCGTAAGTCATCTGAGTAAGGTCGTTTGTTCCGAATGAAAAGAACTCCGCATTCTCGGCAATACGCCCGGCCGTGATAGCGGCCCGCGGGATCTCGATCATTGTTCCGACCTTGTACTTTATCTTCACCTTTTGCTCCTTCATCACTTCGTCAGCCACCCGCCTTATAATGTTCTCCTGTTCGATGAATTCCTTCTCACCGCTGATGAGAGGTATCATCACTTCAGGTTCAACCTTAATTCCCTTCTTCTGCACATGTGCGGCGGCTTCAAATATAGCACGTGCCTGCATCTCAGTTATCTCGGGATATGTAATGCCCAGCCTGCATCCTCTGTGGCCGAGCATGGGATTTGACTCTTCAAGCGCATGTATCTTGTATGTGATCTCGTCTATCTTTGTGCCGATGTGCGATGCAAGTTTCTTTATCTCGATCTCCGTCCTCGGAAGGAATTCATGAAGAGGCGGATCCAGCGTCCTTATAGTCACCGGCCTTCCCTTCATCACTTCAAAGATGCCTATGAAGTCATTCTTCTGATAGGGTAGAAGTTTCGCCAGCGCTTTTCTTCTTCCTTCTTCCGTGTACGCAAGTATCATCTCGCGCACGGCATCGATCCTGTCGCCGCCAAAGAACATGTGCTCCGTCCTGCAGAGTCCGATGCCCTCAGCCCCGAATGCAATCGCATTTGCGCTTTGGTCCGGCTGGTCGGCGTTGGTTCTGATCTTCATTCTTCTGAACTTGTCAACCCACTTCATGAAATCAGAATAGTATCTGTAAGTGACCGACTGTTCCGGCTTCAGAGTTTTGTCAATAAGCACCTGAAGTATCTCAGACGGCTTTGCATTCAGTCTTCCGACGATCACCTCGCCCGTTGAACCGTCAATTGAAAGATAGTCGCCTTCATGTATCACATGCGGCTTGCCTTCCACTTTTATGGTCTTGAGAAGATAATCTATCTCAAGTGACCCGCAACCTGCAACACAGACCTTGCCCATCTGCCTTGCGACAAGCGCCGCGTGGGAGGTCATGCCGCCTCTCGATGTAAGAATTCCTTCAGCCGCATTCATGCCCCTGATGTCTTCGGGAGAAGTTTCAATTCTCACAAGAAGAACTTCCTCACCTCTTGCCTTTGCGTTCACGGCATCATACGAGTTGAAGTAAACCCTACCTGCCGCAGCTCCCGGACCCGCGTTCAGGCCGGTTGCCAGCAGGTTGCCTTTCTTTATCGCCTCCTGCTTTTCGGTCTGAGAAAATATGGGCCTCAGCAACTGGTTCAACTGCTCAGGCTCGACTCTCATCACGGCCTCTTTTTCCTTGATCAGCTTTTCCTTCACCATGTCCACAGCAATCTTCACTGATGCGAAACCGGTCCTCTTTCCAACCCTGCACTGAAGCATGTAGAGCTTCTCTTCCTGAATGGTAAACTCAATGTCCATCATATCCCTGTAATGCTTCTCAAGCTTTCGTCTCACGTCGTCCAGTTGTTTGTATATCTTCGGATCATCTTTCTTAAGCTGTGCAATAGGCAGGGGCGTCCTTATGCCGGCGACAACATCTTCGCCCTGAGCATTCATAAGGTACTCTCCGTAAAATTCATCAGCACCGTTTGACGGATCTCTTGTAAACGCAACACCGGTACCTGAAGTCTCTCCGAGGTTTCCGAAAACCATGGACTGCACATTAACAGCCGTGCCCCATTCAGCGGGTATGTTGTTCAGCTTTCTGTAAACGATCGCCCTGTCATTCATCCATGATTTGAACACTGCGCCGACCGCTCCCCACAATTGTTCCATCGGATCGTCCGGGAAGTCCTGCCCCGAATCCTTCTTGATCTCATCCTTAAACTCAGAAGCAAGCTCCTTCAGATCCTGTGCGCTGAATTCCATATCGCTCTTGATGCCAAGCTTCTTCTTCTTTGCCGAAATGATCTCCTCAAAAGGATCCAACTGATGTTTGTCTTTCGGCTTGAGGTCAAGTACAACATCGCCGTACATCTGCACGAATCTCCTGTAAGAATCATAAACGAATCTTGCATTGCCTGTCTTCCTGATCAGTCCTTCAACCGTTTTGTCATTGAGTCCGAGGTTAAGAACAGTGTCCATCATTCCCGGCATAGATGCCCTTGCGCCGGAGCGGACGCTCAGAAGCAAAGGATCATTCTGATCTCCGAATTTGCTTCCGTAATCCTTCTCAAGTTTCTTAAGCGCATTTTTCAGTTGCTCCTTAAGTTCCTTTGGATACTTTCTCTTGTTTGCATAATAGTAGTTGCAGGCTTCTGTGGTAATTGTGAATCCGGGCGGAACCGGTAGTCCGATGTTTGTCATTTCAGCAAGATTGGCTCCCTTTCCCCCGAGCAATCCCTTCATATCAGCTTTGCCTTCAGCCTTCCCGTTTCCGAAGTAGTAAACGTATTTCTTTGCCATTGTGTGTAGTGATTTGTATGCTTTGAAATGTTAACAAATATAGGGATTACAACTTTCGGAAAGGATTCAAATTTAAGTGACAAAAGCCTCCTGAACTGAGAGATTTAAGAAAGAAATCAGCGCCTGTTTCGTTCATTTCAATTGGCCTGCTCCAGCTGCAGAGGTATTCTCAATACGGTAAGTTCTTGCATCACCAGTTGCACTGCTGAGTATCTCAGATTTAAGTTTCCAAATTCACAGCATACATTTATCTTTGCACAACGCTCCCCTGAATACATTTTTACATTTGGACAACGACAAGAAACCTGACCCTTATTCCGCGTTAAGATTCTGGGAGTTCAGGAATTTTACAATTGCACGGCTTTGCGTTACCATAGCATCACAAATGCAGGCGGTAATTGTCGGATGGCAGATATACGAGATAACAAAGGACCCGCTTTCCCTCGGACTTATAGGGCTTGCCGAGGCAATTCCGTCAATATCGGTGCTCTTCTTCTCGGGACATATTACTGACACAAACGACAGGAAGAAGATCGTAATGGCATCGGTATTCCTTATGAGTTTCTGCTCACTGCTTCTTCTTATAGTATCCTCAGGAAGCCTTGACCTGAGTGACAGTGCGACAGTCTATTCGATCTACGGAGTGATATTTCTCAGCGGAATAGGAAGAGGCTTTTCAGCGCCGTCGTTCTTTGCATTTGTCTCTCAGCTTGTTCCCAAGGAAGTTCTTCCCAACGCAATAACATGGAATACATCCACGTGGCAAACGGGCGCCGTCTCGGGTCCGGCTATAGGCGGGCTTCTTTACGGCTTTGCAGGAGCAACCGTAACATACTCTACAATACTTGCGTTTTGGATCGCAGCGATCTTCCTTATTTTGCCCATCAGCAGAAAGCCGAAACCCGAAGTGACTGATGAGCAATCGCTTACGGAAAAACTGACAGCCGGGCTGAAGTTCGTATTCAGGAAGAAAGTGATACTCGGCGCAATTTCGCTCGATCTCTTTGCCGTGCTGTTCGGAGGCGCAGTTGCTCTTCTGCCGATCTTTGCGGGCGAGATTCTAAACGTCGGCCCGCAGGGGCTCGGTGCACTCCGCGCCGCGCCTTCAGTGGGAGCTGTGATAATGGCAATCTTCATGACGCGCCGCCCGCTCACGGGCAATGCCGGAAGGAACCTGCTCATAGGAGTATTCGGATTCGGGATCTGCATTATCATATTCGGACTGTCGAGAAATTTCTTCCTGTCATTTGCCGCTCTCCTGCTTAGCGGAGCATTTGATTCGGTCAGCGTAGTGATAAGGGCAACCATCATACAGCTCATGACGCCTGATAATATGAAGGGCAGAGTGTCGGCAGTGAACAGCATTTTCATCGGCTCCTCAAATGAGATCGGAGCATTTGAATCCGGCGTAGCGGCAAAGCTTCTCGGAACGGTTCCTTCCGTGCTCTTCGGCGGAGCCATGACACTGCTGATCGTGACCTTTGTGACGATTGTTTCGCCGCGGCTGAGGAAGCTCAGGCTGTAGTATCATTAATTTGAATCATAACAACTGATGAAGATTCGCATAGATATATCGGAAACAGAATACTTAATTGACACATCGAGATTTGATGTGATCTCAATACCGATGAATTTCCACGGCAGTCAGCCCAATACCTATGATGTTGACAAGGCATCTGCAAAAGCATACGAAGCCGGAAGTTTCATAGGAGATACAAGAAGGGGCGGCGGCTGCAACTTTGAAGAGTACCGGCTGATCACTCACTGCAACGGCACACACACAGAATGCGCAGGGCATATTTCATTTGACAGGATACATGTGAACCGGTTTGTGAACGATCTGCTCATTCCTTCCACTCTTATCAGCATTGAACCACTGCCGGCTGACATGACCGAAGAGAGCTATGACCCGCCCAAGAATGCCGGTGATCTGCTCATAACGGCCGGCTCGCTTAAGTCGAAACTGAAATCCGGCAACAGTGACTTTCTGAATGGCCTTATAATAAGGACGCTTCCGAACAATGAAGACAAAGTACGGAGGCAATATTCCCAAATGCATCCGCCGTTCTTTTCCGCAGAGGCAATGGAGTATATTGTCGGGATCGGTGTGGATCATCTGCTCATTGACATCCCTTCGGTTGACAGAACCTTTGACGAGGGGCGGCTTACAGCTCATCACATCTTCTGGAATGTACCGCTGGGAAGCCACGAGATAGACGGCGCGAACTGCTCCCGCAAGACCATAACCGAAATGATCTTTGCTGACAACCGGATACCCGACGGCCGGTACTTCGCGTCAATACAAATCCCTGACTTCATGGCAGACGCGGCTCCGAGCAGAGTTCTGATCTATCCCCTCTGTTGAAGCAACACGCCTGCAATTCGCACTTAAGTAACTTTTCACTGCAAAGTGAAGGGCAATAGTCGCATAGAATTGTTAAATTGCGTCAAACAAATCTAATCAGCTTGGCTTTAGTAAATTCACTCAAGTTCAGCTACCATTCAGGCGCCATCATAACAGATGAGGAATATTTCATCGGAGGACGAAGGCGCGTTCACACCGCAGATAATATGAGGCCTCTCATTACCGAAGAGATGAGCAATGAGCTCGGGCTCGAGGCGGTGTACGGCGGTTCCGGCAATATTGCCGTAACCAACGAAGTGATTGACAGGATCACAAGATCGCTCGCCGAGAAGTATGCCGCATACAAGCGGTCCGGAAGCGCAGAGAAAATGTTCTTCACTGTCGAAGATGTTTCAAGGATAGCCCTCAGCATTTTTCAGAGCGTATCAAAAGACATGGTGAACAAGAAGCTTAAAGGTCTGTTCGGATTCGGCATTGACGACTTCAACCGATGCTATTATATGAAAGGTGAAGAGAAGGTGGAGATAAAAGAAGACAAGATCGTCTCAAAGGCAATGGACTTCATCATGCTTAAGGGCGATGCAATGAAGGACCTGAATGAGATCGAAGGGATCATAATCGGTACGGACGGCACGAACGGTTTCACCACTTACGATTTTTACGGCGGCATGACGCACCTTTATATATCAACAAGCCTTTACAACTCCGTCGGCGCCGGCTCAACAACCACATCACTTGCGTTCGGCGACCTTATCAACAAACTCTCGCTTGACAAGCGCAGAATGGGGGTTGACAAAGTCTTCGGGCTTGTTGAGCTAATAAGGATCACAAATCAGACTGCTCTGAAGAACAGTGAAGTCGGCGGATACTACGACATCATCTACATAGACGGCGAAGGCAAGACTCACAGCGACAGATACCTTGAGATAACCGGCGACAAGTCGCAGTTTCTGAAGGAGCTGATCGGTGCATATGATTGCGGACTCGTTTCAAAAGAGTTCTGCTTTGAACTGACGGACAGGTTGGTGTTTCAGAATGCGGATTTCGATCTCAACGAAGCGGAGAACATTCTTTTTGCAAATGCATCAGACCCCGGAAAGCTGGACCTGTTCATGAGGGGATACAAAGCATAAAAATTTTCTACTAATGACCGTAGTAAACGCACTGATATTCAGCAAGCACACGGGAGCAATGTGCTGTGATGAGCAGACGACGATAGGAGATGTGCGAAAGATGATGTCGTCAGACAAGATACAGAAGATAGTTCCGACCCGCATCAGGGAGTCGATCAAGTTCGAAGCGGTTTACGGAGGAACCGGCACTACTGCGATCGGCGATGAGATCAGAAAGGGAATAAAGGAGAGGCTCAAAAAGGACTTTGATGCCATGCGAAGCCGGAAGGAAAAGCATGAGCATTTCAAATCAATAGACGAAGTGTTTCAGATCGGTTATGAAGAAATGACCAAAGTGAAGCACAGGCATATAAACGATATCATCAGGGGCTACTTTGATTTTGATACGGGAGACTATCTTCAGGGTTATTACAAGAATTCTGCCGGTGAGAAGATCGAGATCCAGCAGAAAGAGCTGAAGGAGAAAGTGTATGATCTCATCAACTGGCGGAATGCTCCGGAGGTTGATTCGATATTCCTGAATGCGGCGATAATTGCCGGTTTCGATGAGACGGGCGAGTTCAAGATCTCTAAGATGAGCATGAAGACGGAAATGACACTTATGAAATCAACTTCCGTATTTGAGACCGTCGGTTCCGGATCCGATTCCGCGCAGATCATTTTCTCCGATTACGCAAGCAGTAAGACACTTGATGAAAGAAGGGGCCACATAGACAGGGTTGAAGGAATGATACAACTTTTGCGGGCAACAAACGGCGCGGCCAAGTACAATATGGGAGTTGGCGGATACTTCAACATACTCCTGTTTGACGGCACTCAGGACGATCCCGAAAAGCGGTTCATAGAGATCTTTGATTCGCGATCGAAGCTTGCAAGCGAGATCGTTCTCGCCTACTACAATCATTTCATTGAGTACGACAACACATACGAACTGATTGACGAACTGATATACAGGAACGGCAAGTCATTTGATGAACTGAATTCGGCATTTCTCAGCGCATCCAAAGACAAGACAAAGATGGGAAGATTTTTGAGAGGATACAAAGTTACCTGAGCAGGATTATCTTAATTCACGGAAGACAAACAAGCGTTCACCTCTTTATTAATGGCTGAACTGACACCGGTAAAGACGAAAGAAAAAGAAGAAGAAAAGTGTTACGAGTTGCTTGACGGCCGCGACGAGCTCAGGCCGTTCAGGGACAGATTCCTCATTCCGCGCGGAAGTGACGGCAAGGAAGTTATCTACCTGGCCGGAAATTCACTCGGTCTTCAGCCGAAGTCTGTGAAAAGCCACATAGAACAGGAACTTGAAGACTGGGAGAAGTTTGCAGTTGAAGGGCATACTAAGGCAAAGAATCCATGGATGCCGTATCATGAATTCCTCACAGCGCAGACTGCCGAAATTGTTGGCGCTCTTCCGGAGGAGGTGGTGAACATGAATTCACTCACGGCAAATCTTCATTTCATGTTTGTCAGCTTCTACAGGCCGGAGAAAAAGAAGAGAAAGGTCCTGATAGAGGGAATGTCCTTTCCTTCGGATTATTACGCTGTTGAGTCACAGATAAGATTTCACGGATCGGATCCTGCCGAATGCATAATTGAAGCGAAGCCGCGAAGCGGCGAACACTGTATCAGGACTGAAGATATTGAAGAGATGATTTCCGCACAGAGCGATGAAATCGCTCTTGTCTGGCTCGGAGGTGTGAACTATTACACAGGACAGGCATTTGATATGGAAAGGATTACGGGAGCCGCCCATGCAAAGGGCATCATTGTCGGATTTGATCTCGCCCACGCCGCGGGCAATCTGAGAATGAAACTCCACGAGTGGGACGTTGATTTTGCGGTATGGTGCAATTACAAGTATCTCAACGGCGGGCCGGGAGCGATCGGCGGCTGTTACGTAAACAAGAGATTTCATTATGACAAGGAAGTGCCGAAGTTCGTTGGCTGGTGGGGGCACGATAAGTCAACACGCTTTTTGATGAGCCATAATTTCGAACCGATCCTGACTGCAGAGAGCTGGCAGGTGAGCAATCCGCCGATCTTTCAGCTTGCATCTCTTAAGGCATCGCTGGATATATTTTCAGAGGCCGGCATGGACAGACTCAGGGACAAGAGTGCTGCAATGACTTCTTATCTGTATCACATTATTAAGTCGGAACTTGAAGGAATGGTTGAAATAATTACGCCTGAAGATTTTGAGCAACGCGGCTGTCAGTTGTCACTGAAAATATCACGGGACGGCAGAGATATCTTTCGTAAGCTGATTGAACGCAATGTGATATGCGACTGGCGTGAGCCCGATGTTATAAGGGTCGCGCCGGTGCCTTTGTACAATACTTTTGAGGATGTTTACAGATTTGCCGGATTATTAACTGAATTGGTAAAGGAAAGTGGCCGGTAAGAGAATGGTTATAGTGGGAGCAGGCCTTGCAGGGTCGCTTCTTTCGGTTTATTTGGCAAAGCGCGGCATTGAAGCCGACGTATTTGAAAGAAGGCCCGATATGCGGAACTCTGATGCAGGAGGAGGCAAGTCCATAAACCTCGCGCTTTCCACAAGAGGCATACATGCGCTGAAGGAGGTCGGATTGTATGATGAGATCAAAAAGATCTCCATACCCATGTTCGGCAGAAAGCTTCATGCACCTGACGGCACTCTTTCATTTCAGCGTTACGGAAAAGACGATACGGAATACATTAATGCGGTCTCACGGGCTGAACTGAACAGATCTCTTATGGACCTGTCCGAAAATATCACAGGAAGGAAGATAAGATTCAACAGCAGGTGCACGGGAATTGATTTTGCAGGAAAGGTGGTCTCGTTCACGGATGATCAAACCGGTGAGAATTTCAGCGTGGAGGCGGAAGCAGTGATTGCAACAGACGGCGCCACGTCCGCTGTAAGAATGGAAATGATGAAGATCCCGAGATTTAACTTTGCGCAGGTTTACGAGAATTACGGATACAAAGAACTCACAATTCCGGCCGGCAGTAACGGCAGTTTTCTTATGGAGAAGAATGCCCTTCACATCTGGCCGAGAGGTTCATATATGCTTATCGCACTCCCGAACCTTGAAGGCAGTTTCACATGCACATTGTTTCTTCCTTACGACAAAAGCCTTGGCGGCGAAAACAGTCTCGAACATCTTGAAGACAGGAAGAACCTTATTCCGTTCTTTGAAAGGAACTTCCCTGATGCGCTGGCGCTGATGCCTGATCTTGAAGAGCAGTACTACTCGCATCCTACGGGTACGCTGATGACCGTCAAATGTTATCCGTGGACGTTTGGGGATGTTGTGACCCTTCTCGGAGATTCAGCGCATGCCATTGTACCGTTCTTCGGACAAGGAATGAACGCTGCGTTTGAGGACTGTACTGTTCTGAATGAGCTGATCGGAGTGCATGGAGCAGACTGGAAGAAAGTGTTTGCGGAATACCAGGCAGTCCGCAAACCGAACACAGATGCAATTGCAGACCTTGCTCAGGAAAATTTCATCGAGATGCGAGATCTTGTAGCCGATCCCCGGTTCCAGTTCAAGAAGAAGATCGAAGCAGAACTGTTCACGAGGCACCCGGATAAATTTGTGCCCAAGTATTCGATGGTCACATTTCTGCGCGTACCTTACTCCGAAGCTCTGAAAAGAGGAAGGATACAGGAATCAATTCTTGACAAGCTGAGCGAAGGGACTCATGCCGTGGAGGAAGTTGACTGGAGCAATGCTTCGGCGCTTGTTGAACGATCACTTACAAAAATAGACATCCCCAAAAATTAATAAGAAAACTCTGACATGATTGAAACTTTTGTACTAAGGATGATTGAAAAAGAGAAAGAGGCCTACGAAGGGCTGAGAAACTCTGTGCCTGCGGGTGAGAAGATCTCGCAGGAATCAATCTACAAGAGCTCACTTTCCGAGTTTACAAAGAATTATCTCATCAACATGCTTGAGGATGCCGATAATCAGGATGAGATACTGGACCGCATAACAAAGGCAGTGAAGCTGAGATTCAACTATGCTATCCGCCCCAAATGGACACTTCTGACATACATGTTCGGAAGTTATGAATCGCGTCCGCCGTCCGACATCTCCAAAAAGCTTGAGCTGTTTCCTTTTTACAATTTCTATATTGATTCAATCAATGATGTCCTGAAGGACAACTTCTCCATATTCATCACAAGGAATGAGGTCTCGCTGATAATTGACGAAACCAACAAAGCGATCTACAGAAAGCTTACTACTGAAATAAACAATGCGAAGATCAAGAACTTCTTCCTTCAGATATTCCTTCTGAAGTATGATGAGCAGGATTTCAGTCTCGAGTCAACGATCCCGTATTCTTTCATAAAAATATTTCTTAATGACAAATACTATTTTGACATTGAGAAGAAGTTTCAGTTTGTGAAAGGCATTAACGACGATTACGAAATCTGCCTGAAGGATGTCATCAAAGTTCTCATGAACAAGTACGACACGTCAGAGAAGGATGAGCAAATTGCGGAAGCGCCGGAGAAGCCGGAGGAAGAAGCCGTTCCTGAGATCAGGGAAGTGAAGGCCGAAACCGTACCGGCATCTTCAGAGAGATCTGCAAAAGACGTGAAGGCCGACACCAAGATAACGCTGAAGGAACAGCCCGTTAAGGAGTCTGCCGTTGTGACTGAGCCGAAGCCGGTTGATCTGGAAAACGGCGGAAAGCCGGGCTTCATGAGGGACAAAGAAACCGTAACCCCGGTCCGCTCCGATGAGAAGGTAGCCGGGAAAGATAAAAGTGATGAAAGGTCAAACGTTCACGACATTTCTGAGATAAAGAAGCTGTTCACAGAAAAGCAATTCGACAAGATACTTGAGCGCGTTTACAATTCCGATTTTGAATACGTCACGCGTTCATTTTCAAAACTGAGCAATTACAAAACATGGTTTGAAGCATCCAATCATCTGAAGGAGGTGTTCCGCTCTAATGAAGTGGACATTTACAACAAGGACGTGATTGCATTTGTTGACACTCTGAATGACTATTACGTAGGGCGGGGATAAGGATTGTTTTTAGACAGTGCAAAGATCTACGTTCGTTCAGGTGACGGCGGAAACGGTTGCGTAAGTTTCAGGAGAGAGAAATATGTTCCAAAAGGCGGCCCCAACGGAGGAGACGGCGGAAGGGGCGGAAGCATTATCTTCAAAGCCACTCACCAGTTATCAACTCTTATTGACTTCCGTTACAAAGCACACTATAAGGCCGAACGCGGCCAGCACGGACAGGGAGCACTCAAGACAGGCAGGGACGGCAGGGACGAGATAATTCTTGTTCCGTGCGGAAGCATAATAAAGGATGCTGACACGGGCAGGGTGATCGCCGAACTCCTGAATGACGGTGAGGAGTTCACCGCCCTGAAAGGCGGAAGGGGCGGCAAAGGGAATAATCACTTTAAGACACCGACAAATCAGGCGCCAAGATATGCACAGCCCGGACAGGCCGGTTCCGAACTGAACCTCGTCATTGAGCTTAAGCTGATCGCGGATGCAGGGCTTGTCGGATTTCCAAATGCAGGCAAGTCAACTCTGATCTCCGCTATATCGGCGGCAAAGCCGAAGATCGCAGATTATCCTTTCACCACACTAACTCCGAATCTCGGGATAGTAAGGTACGGTGAGTATGAATCATTTGTCGTAGCTGACATTCCGGGCATAATCGAAGGAGCATCTTCCGGAAAAGGGCTCGGGATCAGATTTCTGAAACACATTGAGCGAACCCGTATACTTCTCTTCCTGATCGACTCGACACTGATTCAGCCGCCTGCAAACAAGAAAGAATGCCTGAAGGATTACAGAGTGCTGCTCAGGGAACTTGAGAACTATGAAGCTGACCTACTTGACAAACCAAGAATGATCTGCTTCACAAAATCTGACGCGATAGATGACTCACTCAAAAAGAAACTGGAAAAACTGAAGACTGACGAAGAAAAGATCGTAATATCTTCCGTGAGCGGTGAAAATCTGAAAGAACTGAAAGACATGGTCTGGAGAAAACTTCAGGAGATAAGAAAAAAAGAATAAACTAACAAAGCGGAAATGTCCAAGCCGGTAATACTCATTTCAAATGACGACGGGATAAGTTCAGACGGGATAAGAGCTCTTTGGAGAAGCATGAGGAAGTTTGCCGAAGTTCATGTAGTGGCCCCGCATACGCAGCAAAGCGCAGTCGGGCATTCAGTTACAATTGCACAGCCCATCAGGGCGTACAAAGTATTGATAGACAAGAATTTCTACGGACATGCGGTTACCGGCACGCCTGCTGATTCCGTTAAGCTCGCGATCAGAAATCTTCTTAAAGGCAAGAAAATAGACCTGCTTATTTCCGGCATTAACCACGGCTCTAACACGGCTGTCAATGTGATCTATTCAGGTACTGTCTCGGCCGCAACCGAAGGCACAATTCTCGGGATTCCCTCAATAGCAGTTTCTCTCGCAAGTTTTACTTACGGTGATTTCAGCGCCGCCGCAAAGTTCTCGGCAGTGATCGCAAAAGCCGTTCTGAAGAACGGACTGCCAAAAGGAACACTGCTTAACGTAAACGTTCCTCCGGTGCCTAAGGAGAAGATCAAAGGAGTGCTGATTACTAGGCAGGGAAAATCTTTCTGGGATGATTATTTTGACTCAAGACTTGATCCGAACAAGAGGGAATATTTCTGGCTTTCGGGCAGGATGAGTCTGAAAGACAAGTCAAATGAATTCGATCATCCGGCAATTCTCGACAACTATGTTTCAGTTACTCCCCTTCATTACGACCTTACCAACTATGAGATCATTGATGATCTGAAGTGCTGGAACCTGAAGCTCTGACAGGATGCTCAGAGTATGATACCGAATTTCTCCTTCAGCAAGAGATTGAACTCTTCATCTCTATCTATCGGAGTTTCGGTTGTTTCATTTCCCTTTGTTAGCTTAAGTGAATCTCCTGTCAGTGTGATCCTTCCTCCGTCAAAAGGAAGTGAACATAATCTCTTTTTTGTAAAATGTGATTCAGGCGATGTTTGATGATACCTGCACATTCCTTCGAATTCCTGAGGGCTCCTGCCCGTGAGTGAGAAGATGTACTGATCCTCATATGAGTCAACTTTCTTCTTCCTCACAATAAGATGCTCTTCGTCATAATTCGCTATAACAAACTCACCTCTTTCATCAATCTGTTTCTCACCGGTCAAGATGATCAAAGGTGCAAAAGTGAATT
Source organism: uncultured Ignavibacteriaceae bacterium (assembly GCA_964615795.1). Lineage (GTDB taxonomy): Bacteria > Bacteroidota > Ignavibacteria > Tepidaquicellales > Tepidaquicellaceae > JADJAH01. The sequence continues at coordinate 6,243 of CAZTQR010000003.1, read as the reverse complement.
CACCGAACCCGACATCCGACAGAAATTCATTCCCGTTCATCGAAACTATGACAGCCATGTGATCGAATTCTTCTCCAAACCCTCCCGAACCGTTTGTAACACGTGCAGATACAAGCCTTGTCTCAAACCCTGCGAAGGAAAGCAATTCATTAAAGAGAAGGTTCAGTTCATAGCAGAAGCCTCCCCTCTTTCCTGTTATCACTTTTGTGAAGATTCTGTCAGGATCAAGTACAATCTCCCTCCCAATGTGAATATCAAGATTCTCAAAAGGAACGTGAAGCAGGTGCTGCTTCTGCAACTCCTCAAGAGTGGCGGGACCGGGAATCAGCTTTCCGCTGTACCCGATCCTGCCAAGATATTCGTTTGCCTGTTGCCGGGTCATTGCCTTAATGCAAAATATGTATCAATACTCTGCTGAAGGATTTTCTTCTCAGCCCTTATTCTCAAACATCCTGTAAACGAGTCCGGCAAGAATTGCTCCGGCAACCGGGGCAACAATGAACAGCCAAAGCTGTTCAAGCGCCCAGCCGCCAACAAACACTGCCTGGCTTATGCTTCTGGCGGGATTCACCGACGTATTCGTTACCGGTATGCTTATGAGATGAATAAGTGTCAGCGCAAGTCCTATCGCCAGTCCCGCGAAACCTGCCGGCGCGCGCTTGTCCGTTGCACCAAGTATCACAACAAGGAACATGAAAGTCATGACTATTTCAATTACCAGTCCGGACATTAAGCTGTACTTTCCGGGAGAATGATCGCCGTAGCCGTTTGCCGCAAAATCTCCTATCGGCTTTCCACTGCCTGTCACAACTATATAGAGCACAAGCGCCGCAAGGATTCCGCCTATGATCTGAGCAATGATGTAAGGCACAAGTTCCTTAGTGCTGAATCTGCCGCCTATCCAAAGCCCGATTGAAACCGCAGGATTCAGGTGCGCTCCCGAAATGTGCCCGAGTCCGTAGGCAATGGTAAGAACGGTGAGACCGAATGCGAATGACACTCCGAGAAGGCCTATTCCGACTTCGGGAAATGCTGCTGAGATAACGGCACTGCCGCATCCGCCAAGCACAAGCCAGAATGTGCCGATCAGCTCTGCCGTAAATTTCTGTGCGTTCATTTATTCAGATGGTTAGATTAGACAAGCACCGCCACAGTAAGATATGAAAGCGGCTTTTTTGTGAAGACCAATTTGGCATATTAAAATCAATAAAACAATCAATTCGCATCCTCTATTAAGGAAGATTTGAGCTCACTGTACCATTCTTACAAATTCTAAATATCATTCTAACCTGAGAAGTGGTAAGCTGAAAATCTATTCTTTGCCAATGATGCTCAGCAGTGTCTGCAGATCCGAATCTTTTCCGCCGGCGATATTTTCCACTGATTGTTCAATGTATATATCCGGTTCAATGCCGGAATCCGGCGCGTCTGAGGAAGTAAGCTCAGTCAGCAATGGGATGTCAACTTCTATGCCCGTCCCGGGAAGATCGAGAAAGAACAGATTTCCGCCTGTGATCCCTTTCAGATTTCCGCCGGTCGTTCTTCCTGCAAGCAGGCCGATCCTGTTCTCCTTTACAAGCCGGGCAAGTATGAAAGTAGCCGAGCTGTTTGCCTCATCCACAAGCAAGCAAACCTTTCCTTTGAATCCACCCTCTTTAGGAGTAATGGAAATGAAGCCCTGGTTTTCTTCTCTCAGTCTGAAGAGCCGGCTGTCATAGCGCTCAACGCTTGCGGTTCTGTCATAGAATGAATTGTCCCAGGTGGAAAGATATTGCATGAGTGAATCAGGGACCTTTTCGTAGCAAACAAATCTCTGAGACTTGATTGTCAAAGGCCGTTCAGAAATGTATGACAGGATCTCAAAGGCCACTTCTGTTGTACCGCCGCCGTTGCCGCGGATGTCTATTATAAGATCGGAACTGCCCCGGGAATTGATCTCACCGAATTGATCGCTCAACAGCTTCTTCCAGTCAAGGCCGGAATTGTATGTAACAAATGTCCCGAATTTCAGGAGTGAAACTCCTTCCGCGGGGGATTCAAGTTTCCACTCTTCAGTCAAGTCCTTATTGCCTGTTGTTAGCGACAGCAACTGCTTCCTTTCTTCCCGGCTGACTGCATTCACGCTCTTTTCCAATATTCCCGCACGGCTATTCGGATCCCTGTATGTAATTCTGAATTTTCCGGATTCGGGGGCATGCAACATCGGGAAATATATATCGAAGAACTCCTGCTCACCTTCTCCTGTAAGCCTCATATTATAAAGTCTTTGTCCGTCATTGCTTCCGTCACCGTCTGCATATTTCATCAGTTCATCAATGATGATTTCTGATTTCACTCCGTTTATCTCAAGCACTTCAGACCCTTTGCTGATCTCTGTGCCGGAGACATCGTCTGTAATTATCATCCGTTTTCCGATCAGTTGAAAAGTGAACGGCAGCTTATCCTTGCCGGAGAACAAAGCGGCTTTGATTGCGTCGCTCTGATTGTAAGGATTTGCAATAGTGTGTCCGCACTTTATGTGCGCAAGAAATTCCGAAATTCTCAGGAAGGCCTCACGTAAGCTGATGCTGTCTTCACTCAGATCAACAAGTTTTCTGTAGTAGTTGTCGATCTGTGCCTCCTCTTCATACCTGTACAGCCCCGGATGCAGAGCTTTCAGAGCGCTGATGAGGATTGCGCAGTCCGTCCTGAACTGTCCGGCGCTGAAGCTCGTTTGCGCGGGGATCTGCCGGAAGGGAAAGAGAAGCATTCCGAAGATAATGAGAATGACCGGAGCAATTGATTTTTGAAGAAAGTTCATTTGAATTAAGCGGAATTTTTGATTTGCCGGGAATTCAGAGCTCGCTTCTCTGATTCGCTAATCGTGAATGGGTTTGAATTACCTGAGGTATGCACCAAATTTTAAAATCATTTGCCAAGCATCTCTTCCGCCTTGCCGATGGCCTCATCAAGACTGCCAAAGATCATGTCTTCGCCGATCTTGTCATAGAGTCCGGAATTTGTCATTGCGAACAACGGCTGTTTGTGGATCCCTGATATCATCATTAATGTTCCCTGATCTTTCATCATGCTGTAAATGTCTTCGATTGCCCTGAGACCGGTTGCATCAACTGCCAGAAGGTTCTTCGCTTCAAGTATGAATACCTTTGGAGGTTTTTCGATTGCCCTGATGGTCTCCGTGAATTGTTCAACTGCTCCGAAGAAAAGCGAACCCTGAAGTTCAAACACCTCTACTCCCTGCGGAATGCCCGAAACTCCGGCATCAGAACTTTCGGTCTCTTCATCTTCCTTTACTGCGGCCGTAAGCTGGGTTACATTTGAAACATCGGCCATTCGCTTGATGAAAAGGAATGCCGACAGAATGACTCCGACCTGAATCGCAACAGTCAGATCAACAAATACAGTGAGTGCAAATGTTGTAACCATTACAGCAACATCGCTTTTGGGATATTTAAGAATTTTTCTGAACGATCTCCACTCGCTCATATTGTAGGCGACGATGATCAGGATTGCGGCAAGTACGGGCATCGGAATCAGGGATGCAAATTTTCCGAATAGAAGAATTGAGGAAAGCACTACAAGTCCGTGCACAATTCCTGCAACCGGCGTTCTTCCGCCGCTTCTCACATTTGTTGCGGTCCTGGCAATTGCACCCGTGGCGGGAATTCCCGAAAATACAGGCGACACAAGATTTGCAATCCCCTGCGCGATCAGTTCTGTGTTTGACCTGTGCTTTGACCTTATCATTCCGTCTGCTACAACCGCCGAGAGCAGTGACTCTATTGACCCGAGCAATGCAATCGTAATGGCAGGCGAGATCATTCCCGTTATGGTGCTCCATGTTACATCGGGCATGCCCGGTGAAGGAAAACCCTGCGGAACATCGCCGAACCTTGAGCCGATAGTTTCAACAGGCAAGTGAAGATAACTTACAACAGCAGTAAGGATCACAATTGCGGCGAGCGAGCCGGGAACTTTCGGGATCAGTCTCTGAGTCATGAGTATCAGTGCCAGCGAAGCGATGCCGACTTCAACGGAAACAAAATCAATATTGCCCAAGTGCTTTACGATCTCTTCCAGCTTTCCCACCGCATCCGGTGGCAATGCCGCAAGCCGAAGTCCGAGCAGATCGTTTATCTGTGAAATGAATATTATCACGGCAATGCCGCTGGTGAATCCGACTGTAAGAGGATAAGGAACAAATCTAAGTAATGAACCGAACCTTGCGAGGCCCATGATTATGAGCATTACCCCGGCCATGAACGTGGCGACCATCAGTCCGTCATAACCGTACTTGCTTACAATGCCGTAAACTATGACAATGAATGCTCCTGTCGGGCCGGCGATCTGCACTCTGCTTCCGCCGAGTACCGAGACAATGATCCCTGCCACAACCGCAGTGTAAAGCCCCTGCTCCGGCTTCACTCCTGAAGCAATTGCAAATGCGATAGCAAGAGGAATTGCAACGATTCCGACAATCAATCCTGCAGCAAGATCTGATGCAAACTGACTTCCCGAATACCCTTCCTTCAGGACAGTGAAGAGTTTCGGCTCAAATATTGACCTGAGTTTGCCTGAGTTATTTCCTTTCAATCCAGGAGAAAATAAAAAAAGGCGCCAAAAAATCGGGCGCCTGTAAAATTGAATCTGCTTTCTTTCAAGCCCTTATCAGACTGCGGCCTGCTTCTTTATCCACTCCGTGGTCACTGACTTCGGCCTTATAAGCGGGAACTGCATTGCCCTGGCAATTGTGAGCTGTGCCGCAAATCCCAGTATTCTCGATACACCGAAGAGCACTGTGTAGAATTTGTATTCAGTCATGCCGTAGTGATAAAGCAATGAGCCGCTGCCTGCATCCACATTGGGCCACGGATCCTTTGCCTTGCCTTGCTTCATAAGCAGGTCCGGAACTATGTTGAAAAGCTGGCCAACCATCCTGAATGTTTCATCATCCGGTATATGCTCTTTTCCCCAGTTGAGGAAAGCCGTGAAGCGCGGGTCTGTGATCCTCAGCACGGCATGCCCGTAACCGGACACAACTTTGCCGGAGTCTAGAAGTTTCTGGCAATAGTCCCGTACTTCTTCATCGCTTGGAGCATGGCCGATTGTTTCCCTCATCTTCAGAATGAACCTGAGGCATTCCTGATTGGCAAGTCCGTGAAGCGGACCGGCAAGTCCGTTCAGAGCTGCGCTCATTGAATAGTATGCATCCGACAAGGCAGACGAAACGACCTGACATGTAAATGCGCTTACATTTCCGCTCTCATGATCGCTGTGAAGCACGAGGTAGAGTCTCATCAGTTTCTTGAATGAACCGTCTTCATCCCTGATGCCAAGCATGTGGGCAAAGTTTGCAGCCCAGTCGAGTGACGGGTCCGGGGGGATCATATCTCCCTTGTTAAAACATTTCCTGTAAATGAAGGCCGCGATCTGAGTTGACCTTGCGATGATGTTAAGGCAGTCATCGAACATCGGTTCCCATAGCTTGTCCTTTGCAGTCCCTTCATCGTACTTCTTTCTGAATTCCGATTCTTTCTCCATTGCCATAATTGCTGTGCTGAGCATGACCATCGGATGAGTGTCTTTCGGAAGCGAGTTGAGGACATCCCAAACATAAGAAGGAACTTCAGATCTCTTGTTCAAATCAGACTGCAAGTCCTTTAGCGCTTCTTCATCCGGCAATTCACCGGTAAGCAGAAGATAGAAGACCTCCTCAGGGAGCTTGTCCGTAAGCTGAAGGATCGGGATACCTCTTATGATAAGGCCTGTGTCAAGTCCTACAGAAGATGTATCGCAAACCAGCCCCTTTATGCCCCTCATGCCGCCGTAGATCTGTTCAAGTACAACCTGATCCATGACCTTTGTGCCGAAATTTTTTGCGAGTGTCTTTGCTTCTTCCCTTAGTGCCGGTAACTGTGATGTGAGTTTATCTTTGAGTATTCTGGACATTATCTTGTACTTTTGAATGGATTCAAATATAGCTCATTTGCGCTTAACTAAAAAGTTAAGAAAGGTTTGACATTGTGACGAATATACGGCAGCAATCGTAAAGTCTTATCAGGGCCGCCGCTGACATCTCTCCTCTGTGCCCGGAGCAGTCATCACATCCAAAATCAGCCGATAAGGGACATTGGCAGAGTTCATAATCACTGCATGCATTGCCGTTCTTGGGTGCAATACGCACTATAAGCATTCTTGTCCAAAACGATTTGCTTACGATTGCCGTCTGCAGCGGGGATTCTA
>CAZTQR010000002.1:0-105449 GCA_964615795.1 uncultured Ignavibacteriaceae bacterium | reverse complement strand
CCGTACCGTAAACCGACACAGGTAGATGAGGAGAGTATCCTAAGGTGCTCGAGTGAGCCGTAGTCAAGGAACTCGGCAAATTAACCCCGTAACTTAGGGAAAAGGGGTGTCCCGACTACGTCGGGATCGCAGAGAAATGGGCCAAGCGACTGTTTAACAAAAACACATGTCTATGCAAAGCCTTTAAGGCGAAGTATATGGACTGACACCTGCCCGGTGCTGGAAGGTTAAGAGGAGAGGTTAGTCTTCGGGCGAAGCTTTGAATCGAAGCCCCAGTAAACGGCGGCCGTAACTATAACGGTCCTAAGGTAGCGAAATTCCTTGTCGGGTAAGTTCCGACCTGCACGAATGGTGTAACGATTTGGCCACTGTCTCGACTACGGGCTCGGTGAACTTGTGGTACCGGTGAAGACGCCGGTTACCTGCATATGGACGAAAAGACCCCGTGCACCTTTACTGCACCTTAGCATTGGGTTTGGATACAGCATGTGTAGAATAGGTGGGAGACTTTGAAGCGGTGGCGCTAGCCATCGTGGAGTCGCAATGTGAAATACCACCCTTGTTTTGTTCGAATTCTAACCTAGACTCTTGAATCAGGGTCGGGGACAGTGCTAGGCGGGTAGTTTGACTGGGGCGGTCGCCTCCTAAAATGTAACGGAGGCTTTCAAAGGTACCCTCAGCATGGTTGGTAATCATGCGTAGAGCGCAAAGGCATAAGGGTGCTTAACTGTGAGACCTACAAGTCGAACAGATGCGAAAGCAGGACTTAGTGATCCGACGGTAGAGTGTGGAATTGCCGTCGCTTAAAGGATAAAAGGTACGCCGGGGATAACAGGCTGATCTCCCCCAAGAGTTCACATCGACGGGGAGGTTTGGCACCTCGATGTCGGCTCATCACATCCTGGGGCTGGAGAAGGTCCCAAGGGTTTGGCTGTTCGCCAATTAAAGTGGTACGTGAGCTGGGTTCAGAACGTCGTGAGACAGTTCGGTCTCTATCCTATGCAGGCGCAGGAAATTTGAGAAGGCTCGCTCTTAGTACGAGAGGACCGGAGTGAACGAACCAATGGTGCACCAGTTGTCATGCCAATGGCACAGCTGGGTAGCTATGTTCGGTTGAGATAAGCGCTGAAAGCATCTAAGCGCGAAACTCGCTTCAAGATTAAATTTCCCTCCGTAGCAATACGGAATAAGACTCCAGGAAGATGACCTGGTTGATAGGCTGCAGGTATAAGCATAGTAATGTGTTCAGCCAAGCAGTACTAATAAGTCGAAGACTTTTCCTATATCTTTACCCTCTATTGGTAAGGTAGTGTTTGAGCATCAATAAGCTTTTTTATGGATCCGATTTTTTTGATTATTCTGGTGATTTAATGCAAGGGCAACACCTCTTCCCATTCCGAACAGAGAAGTTAAGACTTGCATCCCCGATGGTACTGCGTGAGAAGTTGCGCGGGAGAGTAGGTTTTGCCAGAATTTATTCTGAAGCCGCAGCCTCTACAGGTTGCGGCTTTTTTGTTTCTGCATACTAAATCTATCCGGCAATGGTAAGCCGCAAATCCCGTTTAAAGTATCACTCAAATTTCGAATTGGATGAATAATTCCGGCTGCTTCGCAATAGCTCGAATTGATCTTGAAGATTACCTTATGAATCAATTCCAGGTGCTTCGGAAAACGATAATCATGTTGATTCAATTATTCGCCAGAGTTGAAGAGTCCAATATTTGTAGTATTGATAATGATTGCGAGAGTCAATATATGAATTTGATTGAACTCGTTCCGTAAATGTTAGGATCAATCAAATCAATCACGGCACAGTGCTTTCTCGCAAAGTTGCATATGTACACACATCTAGATAACCACAATCATATTCGTTTCTTATTCAGTTTACCAAAATTGAAATTGAATAACTTTCCGCGATTCGGTATTTTACAAATTACTGCCCTTGTAGCTCAGGTGGATAGAGCAGCAGTTTCCTAAACTGCGTGTCGGATGTTCGAGTCATCCCAAGGGCACACAGTAATACATTCACCCGATTGGATCTTACTCAGAAGACCGCTCTTGTGACCGGCGGCGGCAGGCGACTCGGAAAACAAATTGCACTGGCTCTGGCCGGATCCGGTTTTGACATAGCATTTACTTACAATTCAACTCCGCAAAACCTGCTTGACGAGACCATCAGACAAATTGCCGGCCGGGGTGTTAATGTATTGCCTGTAAAGTGTGATGTAAGGAATACGGATTCCGTTTTTGAGGCGGCTGAAATTGTATTTGAGAGATTCGGAACAGTGGATGTGCTGGTAAACAATGCCGCTATCTTCCGCAGAGTGGATTTCTTTGACATCACTGATGAGATCTTTGATGAGTTCATTCAGGTGAATCTGAAAAGTACATTGTTCTTCAGCCAGGCTTGCGCTAGGAGAATGCAGGAGAATAAGAGAAAGCCGGCGAAAATAATAAACATCTCTTCGCTCGGCGCTTTTGAAAACTGGCCGGGATTTATTCCTTACAGCGTTTCAAAGGCAGGTGTTGTGAAACTGACACAACTGCTTGCCAAGAAACTGGCTCCCGGAATTCTTGTGAATTCAATTGCTCCGGGTACCATTATGATAGAGGATGATGAAAACGCCAATGTAGATCCTGATGATGAACGGAAGTATCCTGTGAAGAGATTCGGAAATTCAAAAGATGTCACTTCGCTTGTGAAGTATCTTGCTGAAGAAAACACTTTTATTACAGGTCAAACAATTTGTGTTGACGGCGGAAAGCTGCTCAACTGAAACCAAAGTCATAAATGCCAAAGACTCAGACAAGTACGATAGAAGGCGATTATATTGCCAAAGCACCAAAGGCTTACCATAACCTTAAATTTCTCAATTCCCCCGGTGCTAGATCGCTGAGGATCCTGAGTGAATATGCAGAGCCACTCGAAAGGATCAGGAGATACAAGATCAATCACACTGTCGTGTTCTTCGGCTCTGCCAGGACTCTTCCGAGAAAGAAAGCTCTCGAGAATCTCGCGGCAGTCAGGTCAAAAATGAATTCTGATGCAAAGATCGGAAGAAGGCTTGAAAAGGAACTGAAGTCTGCAGAAGTTGATCTGCAAATGTCAAAGTATTATGAAGATACGGCCGAACTTGCATATCTGCTGACGAAATGGGCAAAGGGTCTGAAGAAGCCGAACAAGTTCATTGTTTGCTCGGGCGGCGGCCCCGGGATCATGGAAGCGGCAAACCGCGGAGCGTCAAAAGCAAAAGGTTTTTCTATGGGCCTGAACATCTCACTGCCATTCGAACAATATCCTAACATGTACATATCTCCGGAACTGAACTTTGAGTTTCATTACTTCTTCATGAGAAAGTTCTGGTTCGCGTATCTTGCAAAGGCGCTCGTTATTATGCCCGGCGGTTTCGGTACGCTTGATGAACTGTTCGAGATCCTTACGCTCATACAAACAGGAAAGCTTCACAAGAAAATGACGGTTGTAGTTTACGGCAAGGAATTCTGGGACAAGATAGTGAACTTCGACAACCTCGTAGAACTGAACGTGATTTCTGCGGAAGACCTGAAGCTGTTCAAATATGCAAACACCCCCGCTGAAGCTTTTGAATATCTGACAAAGGAACTTACTCGCAATTACGTAATAAAGTGAGGGACTCATGATCATAAGCATGACAGGATTCGGAAGGGCCGAAGGAACATTTGGAAGGCACAGATACAGGGTTGAAATGACTTCGGTGAACAACAGATATCTTGAGATCGGTATCAGGTTTCCGAAAAGGCTAGCGTCCAGGGAATATGAGCTGAAGGAAATTTTAAGGAAAAAGATCTCAAGGGGAAAGCTGAATGTATTTATCAGTTCAGACAGTGATGCAGAGACTTCTAACGGCGGTGTTGGCGACGAAAACAAGATCAGGGAGTTCTACAATCTCGCACAAAGGATAAACAGGATTATCGGATCAAAAGAGCCGGTAAGGCTGGCAGATATACTCGAGCTTGGCGAATATCTCAGTATTGCATATGATTCGGCTGTGAGCGATAAGGAAGCGGCTTTTGTAGCTTCGCTCATTGATCGGGCAGCGGATGATCTGAACAGAATGAAAGCAAAAGAAGGCAAACAGCTTGAAAGAGACATGCTCAAGAGAGTCAGGTCCATTGAGAAAGAGTCTGATATCATAGTGAATCTGTCGAAGAAGAGAGTTAAGGCGGAGTCTGAGAGAATCAGGAAAAAACTTGATGCATTGCTTGACTCGAGAAAGGACATTGATGAGAAAAGGATTGAAATGGAGATTGTGATGTTCGCGGACAAATCAGATATTACGGAGGAAGTCACCAGACTGAGAAGCCATACGAAATACTTCTCGGAATATGCCCGCTCGGAAGAACTTGCGGGAAGAAGGCTGAATTTTCTGGTGCAGGAGATGAACAGGGAAATTAATACAATTGCATCTAAATCTTCTGAAGCTGAAATTTCGCAAAGGTCGGCGGCGCTCAAAGAAGAGCTGGAAAAGATCCGTGAGCAAATTCAAAATGTGGAATGATATCCTATGTTGTATGTCATTGCGGCGCCCTCCGGAGCAGGAAAGACGACAATTGTTAAGGAACTGCTGAAGAACAACAGAGACCTTGTGTTTTCGGTCTCAGCAACCACAAGGCCCAGAAGGAAGGGTGAGGCAGACGGAGTTGATTACTTTTATCTTTCAAAGGAAGAGTTCAGGAACAAGATCGATTCCGGGGAGCTTGTAGAATATGAACTGCTGTTTAACGGAGACTATTACGGAACGCTGAAAACTTTTGTGGAAGACAATGTTGCGAAGGGAAATGATCTTATCTTCGACATTGATGTTAAAGGCGCCCTGTCACTCAAAAAGATCTATGGCGATCAGGCATTTCTGATCTTCATAATGCCGCCCGATCTTGAATCACTCAGAGTTCGGCTAAGAGGCAGGGGTACGGAATCGGAGGAACAGATCAATGAGAGAATCAGAAGGGCAGAACTTGAAATGAACAACGCCGGAAAGTTTGACATGATTGTCGTTAATGACAATCTTCAAAAGGCAGTAAACGAAATCCAAAAAAAAATAAAATAAACACACAAACATATCATGGCAATAGAAACAAGGGATCTGGAAAAGCTTGAATCTAGGACAGCAAATCTTTACGAGTCCGTGGTTGTAGCTTCCAAAAGGTCAAGGCAGATAAATGATCTTTACAAAATGGAACTCTCGCAAAGGCTTGAGCCGATCATTGCAAAGGAAACAGAAGACGATACGATAATGAATCAGGACAAGCTTAATATCTCTCTTGAATTTGAGAAGAGATCCAAGCCGACCATAAGGTCAATCCATGAACTGATGGATTCCAAACTCAACTTCAGATACAAGGAACAGGAATAGCCGAAAGGCCATTTCTGCTTCATCAACATTAAACTTTCTGCAATTGGAACTGAAAGGCAAGAAGGTCCTCGTCGGCATTACGGGCGGGATAGCGGCGTACAAGATCTGCTCTCTTGTGAGGCTGTTCATAAAGGCCGGTGCGGAAGTCAGGGTAGTTATGACTCCATCTGCAGTGAGTTTTGTCTCACCGGTTACATTGTCCGCATTATCGAAGAATGAAGTCATCATAAACCTTCTTCCCGGTCCGGGTTCGTTCCAGAATTCGGAAAAGGTCGAGACCTCCACCTGGCACGTCAACTACGGACTTTGGGCAGACCTGTTTGTAATTGCCCCTGCAACTTGTAATACGATTGCCAAGGCAGTTGCCGGGATCTGCGACAACTTTCTTCTAGCCGCGCTCTTTTCATGCAGATGTCCTGTACTTATTTCTCCCGCGATGGATGAAGATATGTACAAGCATCCTGTGACCCGGCGAAACATTAAAGCTCTTGCTGAGATCGGCTACAGGATCATAGACCCGGAATACGGCGAACTTGCCAGCGGGCTTACAGGAGAAGGCAGAATGGCTGAACCCGAAAGGATCTTTGAAGTGGCGTCAAAGATGCTGAATGCACGCAAGGACCTTGCAGGAAAGAAAGTGCTTGTGACAGCCGGTCCGACGAGGGAGTTCATTGACAAGGTCAGATTCATATCTAATCCTTCTACAGGAAAGATGGGATTTGAAATTGCAAGAGCGGCCAGGCAAAGAGGAGCCTCTGTAACACTGATAACAGGACCGGTGAGCCTCGAAACACCCAATGGCGTAAAGCGAATTGATGTTGTAACAAGTGATGAGATGTTCAGGAGCGTAAAGGCAAACAAAAAGAACAAGGACCTTATAGTAATGGCAGCGGCTGTCGAAGATTTCACGCCTGCCGCGAAATCGGGCTTCAAGATCAAGAAAGAGGGAAATTCAGGATTTACATTTGATTTTGTTTTGTCAGTGGACATACTTTCTCACCTCGGGAAAGAGAAATCAGGTTTCAAGCTCATCGGATTTGCAGTGGAGACGAATGATGGAATTGCAAATGCAAGAAAGAAGCTTTCCTCCAAGAAACTTGACCTGATCGTTCTCAACAATCCGGATGAAGAAGGCGCAGGATTTGGCACAGACACCAATGTAGTGACTTTGATAGACAGGAGATCTGAAGAGAGACTGCCAAAGATGACAAAGTATGATGTTGCCAACAGAATACTGGATAAGTATCTTCTGCTCAAATGAGCAAGTCACCTTTGCGGAAGCTGAACGGATTACTTAAGTTCAAAGATGAATACTCGCCCGGAGCAGGTTTCGGAACAGCAATTCCAATGCTTGAGGATCTTATAACAAATGAGCAGATTGTCCCTGATGAAAAGCAAATCCAGATCAGTGCTGTTCAACCTTCAGATAAGATAATAAGCGAATCGAATACCGGAAAGGAAAACACAGAAACGCCGGAGCAGATTAACGATGACTGGAAGTCATGCTCCTCGCTTGCAGAGCTGAATGAAATGATCAAGGACTGCAGAAAATGCAGGGTGCTTGCAGACAAAAGAAAGAACCTTGTCTTCGGAAGCGGCAATCCAAATGCAGACATTGCCGTAGTGGGTGAAGCACCCGGAGCGGATGAAGATGAGAAGGGATTCCCGTTTGTAGGGAGAGCAGGTAAGCTTCTTACCGATATTCTTGCGGCGATAAATTTCAGCCGGGATGAAGTTTACATTTGCAACATTCTCAAATGCAGGCCCCCTGAGAACAGAAATCCGCTTCCCGACGAGATCTTCAATTGTGAACCGTACCTTAACAAACAGCTTGAGATCATAAAACCAAAGCTCATACTCGCACTTGGCACTTTTGCGGCTCAGACATTGCTTGGAACAAAGGAACCGCTTGGCAAGCTTCGCGGCAGGTTTCACACTTACAAGAACATAAAGACAATGGTGACCTATCATCCTGCGGCTCTTCTCAGAAATCCCAACTGGAAGAGGCCTACATGGGAAGACGTAAAGCTCTTCAGAAAGGAATACGATTCAATTTCGGCACGACAATAACTTTATACTGCATTGGCAAATAAGAGAACAAATTACAAGAAAGATCAGCACAGGGTTTCATCGCAGGATGTAGATATGTTCCCTGATGACCTTCGGCAGGCGCCCAGCGCAACAGACCTGGAGATGATGGTGCTCGGTGCGATGCTTATAGATAACGAAGTGATCAATGACGTAATTCAGATGCTGGAGCCGGAAGCATTTTACTCCGGCAAACACAGGACGATACTGCAGGCGATCCTCAACCTTGATGCAAAGAAGGAACCTATTGATCCAACCACTCTGAAGGAGGAACTGAGGCGCATGAACAAGCTTTCTGAGATCGGCGGAGTGGAGTACATCATGGAGCTTACCACATCTGTGGCAACTTCAGCCAATGTTAAGTATTATACAAGAATAATTTTTGAAAAATCCATACTAAGGAATCTCATCAGCGTTTCATCGAAGATTGTTGAAAATTGCCTCGACCCCACTGCAAATACATTCAAGACACTTGACGATGCGGAACAGAAGATACTCGACATCTCACAAAGGCTTTCCAAAAAGAAGGTCATGTCTATCAGTGAAGAGCTTAGTAATCTCATAGATGATCTTGGAAAGCGAAGAGAAAGCAAGAACAGCATAATCGGAGTTCCTACGGGATTCACCGACCTGGATGAGTACACATCGGGATTTCAGAAGTCGGAGTTCATCGTAATAGCCGGAAGGCCTTCACACGGAAAGACCGCATTCTCTATGAACATTGCGAGGAACGCAGCTGTTGATCACGGAAAATCAGTGGCGATATTCAGTCTAGAAATGTCATTCAGAGAGCTGGTAATGAGACTGCTCTCGTCTGAAGCTAGAGTGAATGCGAAAAAGCTCAAGACCGGTAAAACGTCGAGTGAAGAATGGAACAGGGTTCTGAAGACCTTTCATAACCTGAGGACCAAGATGTTCATTGATGACACGAGTGAGCTCTCTATCCTGGAGATACGCGCAAAATCAAGGAAACTCAAAGAAAGTCATGACATTGACATGGTTGTCGTAGATTATCTTCAGCTAATAAAGGGCAGGGAAGATGCAGAGAGAAGAGACCTTGAAGTTGCTGAAGTATCCCGAAGCCTCAAGGCTCTGGCCAAAGAACTTGATATACCTGTAGTGGCCTGTGCTCAGCTGAACAGGGCGGTTGAAACCAGAGGCAAAGAGAAAAGGCCTCAGCTTGCTGACCTGAGAGAATCAGGCGCGATAGAGCAGGATGCTGACGTGGTAATATTCGTCCACCGGCCTATTATGGGAATGAAGGTAAACAAAGAAGATCCGGATTATCTTGAACTGAAGCACAAAGCGGAGATCATAATCGGAAAGCAAAGAAACGGCCCTGTCGGAGACCTTGAGCTTGTATTTGTAGATGAGTTCGCGAAATTTGAGAACAAGGTAAAACACCCCAAAATTGATGTGCCGCAATCGGCTTACAACCAGGATCCATTCTGAAAACAAAAAAGCCCGGATAACCGGGCTTTTTCTTATCGCCATTTATTGAACCGTTTATGACTTCTTTTCGGTCTTTGTCTTGGAATCGCACTTTGTACCGTCACCGCAATTGCCATTGAGCTTTTGCTCCTTCACTGAAGCAGCAACAACTTCAGAATTGGTTACAGAAGGATCAAAAATGACCTTTATGTTTGTCATCTTCGAAACACTGCATGTTTCTCCGTACTGAACGTCTTTAACACCGCTGATTGTCTTGATCTTTTCAGTCATTCCAGGCTTACATCCGTCACAGTCGATCATATCAGTTGTGAACTCGTAAGTTGCAGATCCGGGCTGATCTTCACCTGCAGAAGCATCTGTCATGGTCTTGCCTGTGCATGATGATTTTGATTCAGCTGATGAAGTACCTGTCTTGCTTGTGCATGATGATGAACAGTCCTTCTTTCCGTCCTTATCATCTGCAAAAAGATTGTTGCTTTGAGCATAAAAAATGCCTGCGGCAAGCACCAAAGCAACTGAGGCGAACAATGCGATCTTCTTCTTCATATCTTAAGGTTTAGTTATTAAAAAACTTGTGGGATGCTAAGGCAAACAGCATGCCAATTCAAAAAAATTCCTGCTTTCACGGAAAAATCCCTTTGCAAAGATAGTTCTGCTTAGGGGAAATTGCAACAAATATTATCATCCGTTGTGCCCGGCGGCCTATCGGCCCAGCTTTTCAATTTCTGCCTTAATGTTCTCGATCCGGTTGCCGGGGTTAGGGTGCGTGCTAAGGAACTCCGGCGGCGCTTGTCCTCCGGCAGCTCTGTCAAGAATATGCATAACTTCGATCATCTGGGCGGGATCATATCCTGTATCGTGCATGTATCTGACCGCGAATTTGTCCGATTCCAGCTCGTCTTCCCTTCCATACTTCATATTGATCATGCTGGCAACATATCTTGAGATCATTGCGGCTGCGCCCGGGGATCCCGGTTCAGTCAATGCAATGTCGGCGGCGCTTATCAACCCTTGTGTAAGTTCCTGTTTGGCCATTTGCTCAGCCCCGTGCCTTCCTATTACATGGCCTATCTCATGCCCGAGAATGCCGGCCAGCTGATCTTCATTTTCAAGCATGCTGAGCAATCCCATGGTAATGAAGATCTGTCCTCCGGGCAGGGCAAAGGCATTTACCGTGCGTTGATCCGCAAGAACATGGAAGTCAAATTTATACTCCGATCTGCCCGCTTCCGTGCCATTGACGATCTTCTGACCCACAGATTCTACATAGTTACTGATCTTCGGATCCCGTACTTCACCACCCATTTGATTGATCATCTCAGGCGCGCTCTGAAGCCCGAGAACTATTTCCTGCTGAGGAGTAAGACTGACTCTCTGCTTCTCGCCGGTAATCGGATTTACCTGGGTCTTGCTGTAATAGGAAATGATCGCTATTACTGCGATGACTGCGGCGATAAGGAATTTGGCTTTGTTTGATCTCATAATGTATATAATAGAATGTTTGTTTCCGGTTACTTAAACCTCTTGATCGCAACCAATGTGCGGTCATCAGAGTACACACCCTTCGCCGAGAATACATTAACTTCCTGAAGTATGATGTTGCAAACGTCCTTCGGATCTTTATCCTTCAGCTTCTTAAGATTTTCAATGAGCCTGTCCTCTCCGAAGAACTCGAAATCCTGATTGGTCGCTTCAATTATGCCGTCCGAATAAAGCAGAAGCAGGTCATTCACCTTGAAGTTGATGCTTTCGACTCCGTATTTCTGATAAGGCGCAGGCCCGAGCACCGGGCCCGTTGATGAAAGCATTTCCGCCTTTCCGGATTCATGTTCAATAAATACCGGAGGATTCTGTCCTGCATTCACATACTGACACAAACCCCTCTTGTCATGCGAGAGCTCGCAATAAAACAGTGTTACAAATCTCTCATATGGAAATGTTTCGTTCACAAGATTGTTGATACGGCTCACCATGCCGCTCATCTTTGACTGGTATCCGACGCCCATCTTTAGCGCCCCCGATACATACAAAGCCTGCGAGGCAGCGGAAAGGCCTTTTGAAGCGGCGTCACCGAGTGCAACTCCCAACCTGTCTTTGTCTTCGCTTTCAAGATAATCAAAAAAGTCCCCGCCGACAATTCTGTCAGGCATGGAAAGCCCGAACAGCACATAGTTTCCAAACTCATACTCGTGTTCCGGAAGAATGCTCCTTTGGATCTCCTTCGCTTTCTCCAGCTCCTGCCTGCTTTCCTTGGCGCTTGATTCAATATGCTTCGTCCGGAGGATCGAGCTCAGCGTCATGCTGATGATGTTCAGCGTGTTGAGGAACTCATCGTCAAGACCTTTTGCGTTAAGCGCAATCAAATATGAGTAGAGATAATACGGTTCTCCGCTGGGTTCTTTGAACTTATGTCTCATTCCTACCCCTGTAGCCGAGTAATGATAGATCCCTTTCTCGATCAGGTACTCGTCAGTTTCAGTTGCAAGAACCGATCTGAAAAGCCCAACTTTCTTGAACATCGGATACTTGTCAATTCCGAGCTGATAATCAGTCTTGATCAGATCTACGTTTCCCATTTGGGCAATCAGAGAATAGGCGTTCTTGCTTTCATTGAGGCCCCACAGTCTTCCGCCGATAATGTTTATTTCCTCGTTGTTGATGATCTGCGCAATTACGTGCACGAGGAAGTCCTCATCTGTATCAAAGCTCGGGGCTTCCCTGATGATGTTCTCAAGCGTTCTGTAAAGTTTTCTTGGATCCATTTGGATGGGTTACTTTAATGAGATCTTGTTGCGGGCAGAATATATCTGCCCGAGTTCGGCTCCTACTACGAATATCACCGAAAGATAGTAGATATAAAAGATCGAAATTACAATGGTGGCATACGCGCCGTAGATCCTTCCGTAGTTTGCAACCTTCAGCACATATACTGCAAACAGGTATTTCAGGAGTTCGAAGAATATTGCAGACAGGAGTGAAGAAAACAGGACCACTCTGAAATTGATCTTCCAGTGCGGCACCAGCGCATAGAGCACATAAAAGAGCGTGAAAGAAACAGCAAGTCCTATTGCGAACGGAACGAACTTCTGAAACAATGTCAATGTGAGAGCTTCCCCGAATATTGCGCTCCAGTATTCCTCAGCAAGCTGTATGGCGGAAGTTATTGCCATTGAGATCAGGAACAGCAACACGCTTACTATCACCAGCCCGAAGTCTTTCAGCTTGCCGACAAAGTAGCTGAGGTCGGTTTCGATTCCGAAAATTTTGTTGAGAACTTCCCGCATTGCGCTGAACAGGCCGCTTACTGTCCAGAATAGTCCGGCTATGCCGATGGTTCCTGTCAGGAATTTGTTGCTTGTAAGCTCCTTTGTCCTGTCTATCAGTTCAAATATGGCTCTCTCCTTGTATTGCCCGGGAAGAGGAATCACACTGTCAAGATAACGCATAAGTCTTTCATGCACAGATTCGCTGTCGAGGTAGACGCCGAGTACGGTGAGGATTATCAGTACAAAAGGTATCAGGCAGATGAGCATGTTGAAAGATATGCCGGAAGCAAGTATCCAGATGTGATCATGGTCAAACCTGTCAATCAGCTTTGTGACGTAATGAATTACGGTCTCAACCGGCTTAATGCGCAGGATCTTCTTGTAAGTCCGGGAAATCCATTCCATATCAGTGGAGTCCGCCGCATTTTCTATCAACTGCCGCGAGGAATCTAGTATCAAAAATTGCCTCGGCAGATCTCAGAATGAGATCGCTTGTGACTTCATCCCTGCTTTGATGGGGTATTGACTTCCTGAATACCCTGTAAGCTTCTTCACTTCCTGCGCCGCTCCTGAGCGGCCTGTGGTAATCAATTCCCTGACATGAGCAGAGGAATTCAATGGCTATGATCTTTCGTACGTTGTTTACGACTTCATACAACTTCAGAGCCGAAACCGAGCCCATTGAGTTGTGGTCTTCCTGATTGGCACTTGTCGGAATGGAATCAACCGATCCCGGATGGCAGAGGACCTTGTTTTGGCTTACCAGCGATGCCGCAGTGTACTGTGCAATCATCAGGCCGGAGTTGAGTCCGCCTTTGTCAGTGAGAAACCTCGGAAGTCCGCTGAGGTTGCCGTCAACAAGCCGCGCAATTCTTCTTTCACTGATGTTTCCAAGTTCGCTCACAGCAATTGCAAGAAAGTCGGAGGCGAGTGCAACAGGCTCTCCGTGAAAGTTGCCGCCTTCAAGGTGCTCTCCGGTTTCGGGAAAGATCAGGGGATTGTCGGTGGCGGAGTTGATCTCGGTCTCGACCGCGTTTCTGCAGTATTCAACAGTATCCCTTACTGCGCCGTGAACCTGTGGCATGCATCTCAGAGAGTAAGCATCCTGGACTTTGCCGCAGTCTTTATGAGAGTGCATTATCCTGCTTCCCTTCAGCAGTCTTCTGAGATTTTCCGCCGTTCGTATCTGTCCTTTATGCGGCCTCACTCTCTGAATCTTGGCATCGAAAGCCTTTGATGTTCCTTTCAATGCTTCCAGGGAAAGACTGCCTGCGATATCTGCCAGCCTGCAGAGGATCATGGAATCATAAACCGATTTGCAAAGATATGCGGACATCATCTGAGTGCCGTTTATCAGTGCAAGCCCTTCTTTTGCTGAAAGCCTGAACGGATCAATTCCAAGTATCAGGTGAACTTCGGACGATGACATTATTTCACCCCTGAACCTGCAGCTGCCTTCGCCGATCAGCGTCAGAGCCATGTGCGAGAGCGGCGAAAGGTCTCCGGAACTTCCTACCGAACCCTGCGAGGGGATAAGCGGTACCACGCCTTTGTTGAACAGGAACACAAGCCTCTCCAGGAGTTCTGTTCTTACTCCGGAATATCCGAGCGAGAGTGAGTTGATCCTGAACAACAGCATTAGTCTTGCAATATATTCCGGAACAAACTTGCCGGTTCCTGCGGAATGTGAAAGTATGAGATTCCTTTGGAGAAGTTCCAGCTCTTTGCCGGAGATCTTAACGTCTTTGAATTCTCCGAAACCTGTTGTAATGCCATAAATTACTTCGTCGCGCTCAATCCAGCCTTCAACAAGCCGCCTTGAGCGTGCCGAATTTTTCAGGGCAATCTGCGACAATTGTAACTGCGTGTTGTTAACGACTGCCTCAACCGAGTTTGTTACATTCAGCCCTTTACCGGTTATAATGAGATTTTTTCTGCGCATTGATATGAGGAAGGCAATTTTGAAAGATGAAATTCAGATAGCATCAGCCGGCCTGCAGCAAGTTCCGGTCTATTCCTTCCCGGAATAATTGCTTACAAATTCTTCAGCATCTTCTTTACTGCTGAACCAGTAGGAACCCTTTTTCTTTCTGCCGATCAGACCCTTCAGGTAAACATCAACTATCCACATCGCCGGGTCACTTGCAACGTTTCGGAGTATAAGCGTCACATCTCCGGACTTAAATGTCTGCTCGAATGAATTCTTCATTTTATCAGATAAGTTTCGGCAAAATAACTTTTTGAGTGTAAAAGATATATGTATTTTCGGCAATCGGGCGTTGCAAAATCACAGAACATGGTCAGTACTGCAGTCGTAATGCCCGGAAGTGAATCATTTGGCATATGAAATTAAGATTGTAAGAATCTGCATGAACCGATCTTACAAAACATCTTCTTCTTTGATCAAAACTTTTGGCAAATAAATGCGTAATCCATACTGATGCAGGACACTCAAAAGGATAATGTGATCAGAAGATTTTATAACTTCTTTTCGAAGGATCTATCTTCTTCGGAATTCGAAAAGGTGTTTCTGCGGGATACACCTGCAAGATACAAGTATCTTGTAAGAAGCATGTCGAAGGGAGGAGACAAAGAGGAAGGCCACGGAGTGCTGACATTTATCAAGAATTTTGCGGTCACATTCCTCAGCAAGCTCTCACCGGTAATAAGGATCATATACGCGGCAACAGCACTGTATTTTTTTGTCGGGATGATTCAGGGTTCATGGGAAATGGGACTGTTTGCATTTGTAGTTGTGAATCTGCTGTTCATGTTCGAGGTGGCCGACAAACTGACAATTCGCGATGAACTTCAGATAGCAAGGGATGTACAGGCCGGCCTTATTCCATCGAGCTTACCGGAGAGTGAAGATTTCAGTCTGGCATTCTATTACGAGACGGCTAATGAGGTAGGCGGAGACTTCTTTGATTTCATTTCGAAGGACGGAAAGGACATTTACATGGTAGGGGATGTTTCGGGCAAAGGCATGTCTGCCGCGTTATATATGGTTCAGGCCAGACTGTTAATAAGATACCTTGTGGAAAAGAGCGAATCCTTTTCACAGGTTCTTACGGGCGTCAACGAAGCGCTTCTGAAGAATCTGAAGAAAGGATTTTTCTTTACGTCAATTTTTGCAATTGCCGACGGAAAGAACCTCAGGCTTGTAAGAGCAGGCCACAACCCGGCTTTGTTTTATTCTTCAACCACAAGGGAATGCACTGAGGTGAAGCAGAACGGAATGGGCCTGGGCCTGACAAACGGCACAATGTTCAGAAATTCCATAGAAGAACTGTCACTCACTCCGGAAAGCGGAGATATTGTCCTTCTTTATTCAGACGGATTAACTGAAGCAATGAACTCGCAGTCTGAGGAGTTTGGTTTGCAACGGCTCAGAGGCCTGCTTGTAAGACACTCCCATGACACAGCAACGAAGATCGCGGATGAGATAGTAAAGGAAGTGAAGAAGTTCAGAGGCTATGCCGAGATTCATGATGATATCACTTTCATACTCCTCAAGAAGAACTGATTAACGAACCCCTTTCAGCCGTACCGGATCACCTCCAATCTGACAACTTTCCCGCAAACTCCAAAGATCACCAGTAAGTATCATTTATCATATCTTGTATGCCCTCCAATGTCATTTGCCGGTTATTAAGATGCACGGACAGATCTATCTTGTACGTTCGAAATTAAAGAGGTTACTTAATTCCTGTCCCGTCAAGCTCGATGAAAGGAAAAATTGATCGAGTCTTGGCAAGATTCATATCGGATCCCGATTTTCTGTCAGTCACATACCCGTCACTAATTTGCCCATGAAACTTATGAAGGCTAATGTTGCTTAGTTCAATATATCAGTCATGAATCAGATCTCTTACCTCATTACTTGAATCCTAAGCCTGAACAATATTATAAAAATAGGAGTTACGATCAGGACATTTTCTTGGAAATAATGATGTAAAATCTCGCATGTATGGTGCTAACTATTTGACAAATATAATAGTTAAAGCAGTTTAAGTAATTTTAAATTTTCTGAAAAAAGTATTTTTATTTTTGACAGGGCTGTTTATATTCGCTGCATTCCAAAAATCAAAAGATCGAAAGGAGTTCACTTACCAATTCCTGTGGAAGCTGAAGGATCATTATTCTGGATCATCAGGGCAATGAACAATTAAGTTTCCATTTCGCTTTCTTCGCCCCAAAGAATGAAAGCAGGTAGAACAGTTATGAAGAATATCAGCCTGGTCAACCGAGCTTCGCTGACAGCCATACTAATTCTGCTTCCGTCTTTATTCATTCTGGGCGAGACCAAAGCGGCGGTCATAAACTACTACGAACTTCCGAGAAACCTGCAGTTTTTTGCAAGGGACGAGAACGATTCTGCTTTCGTACGGTACTCCGGCCTTCTCAGCACTTCCGGATATGATTCAGTTTACATTGAAGTTTACAGAAACAATGTCCTCTGGAAGAGAAAGAGTAACAAGCTTATTTATACCTCAGGCTCAGCGTCAATAAACATCGGGCAAAACATTTATTGCGAACTTGCCGAATACAAATTCCGATTATACATCAAGGCAGGAAGCACATCCACATTAATGAATACGGCGGACAGCCTGGTGTGCGGAGATGTGTATCTTGTTGCCGGACAGTCAAACTCCCATCCAACGAGTTCTTACGCAACGTACAAAAATGAGTTCTGCAGATCATTCGGAGTTCAAACTGCAAATTATAACGGCAGCAATTACAATCCTGCGGACACTGCATGGGGACTCTCCCGCGCAGATGGTTCTGTGTATTACTTTTCAGGACCCTATAACGTCGGAGTGTGGGCATTGAAACTGCAGGAGATGATCAGGAACACTTATGGCATTCCCACATGCTTCATAAACGGAGGAAGGGCAAGCACAACAATTTCAATGAATCTGAAAAATGCTTCCAATCCGACAGACCTTACATCTGTCTACGGGAAACTGCTTTACCGCGTTCAGAAGTCAGGACTCGCAAACAAAGTGAAGGCAATATTCTGGTATCAGGGAGAATCGGACGGCACGACGGCATGGGCGAACTATCTCAGCAGTTTCAGAACTCTTTACAATTCATGGAAAACGGACTATCCGAATTTTGAGAGAGTGTTCCTGTTTCAGACCAGGCCATGTTGCTCTGAGCAGTATGCAAGCCAGCTCAGGGAGGTTCAGAGGAAACTGCCCGATGAGTTTCCGAACATTGAGCTCTTATCAACGGCGGGAATACCGTATTACGAAGGCTGTCACTTCGGATATTACGGTTACCTTGAACTTGCAAACATAGTCTTAAGACCCTTTAGTTACTATTTTTACGGCGGGACCGACACTCTTAACATGCGTCCCCCGAACATAAAGGCAGCATACTTCACAACCACATCCAGGAATGAGATTGCAGTCTTGTTCAGCAATTCAAATGCGGCAAGCTGGCCGGCAGATACACTGAATCAAAGGATGAGGGATTATTTCTATCTTGACGGCCAGACGGGAAAAGTTCAGCAAGGCTCAGTTTCAGGAGATACACTTAAGCTTAAGCTGTACACTGCCTCTACGGCAACGAAACTTACATACCTGCCGACTGTCTGGAACCATGACGACTCGCTTGTTTATCAAGGCCCGTTCATCAAGAACTCACGCAAGATAGGAGCGCTGTCGTTTCATGATTATCCGATCGGGGCTTACAATACAGCGCGGCTTAATCTTACAGCTGTGGTGGAAGGTTACTATCTGCAGTCTTCGAACAAGCTGAGCATAAGGGACACAATGAAAGTTTATGTGAGAAGAAACTACTATCCGTACCAGATCATAGACTCGGGCAAATCAGTAATAGATTCAGTCACATTCAAAGGGACCTATGCATTTACAAATGTTCCAACAGGCACATATTACATTGCGGTGAAGGGGGTCAGTATTCTGGAGACCTGGTGCAAGAGTCCGGGAATACAACTCATTTCAGGTGGGACGGTGGATTTCAATTTCTCAACTTCCGTTTCCCAGGCATACGGAAGCAATCTGATCATGAAAGGAAGCAAGGCATGCATCTATTCCTCAGACGTTAACGGAGACGGCATTATTGACGGAATGGATAATGCGAGGATCTCGAACGATGCCTTTAACCAGCTGCTTGGACCATTGCCTACAGATGTGAACGGTGACAGGTTCGTTGACGGTTCAGACGTAATCATAGTGGATCACAATTCAGGAAATTACATAGTAAAACGCACTCCTTAGGACTTCGCATCCCAAATTTCATTTTTTATAATCTGAAGTATTGAAGTAAAGGGAAGCATTTATGCTTTTCACTTGTAAACCCTTTCAGCTATTTTCACGGAATTCATACATTTCATGTCATACGAACTAATACTCTGGATCGCTTTTAATCTGTTCATACTTCTGATGCTTGCATTAGATCTCGGTGTGTTCCAGAGGAAGACACATGCCGTGAGTGTGAAGGAGGCGTTGATATGGAGCGGTGTATGGATCGCGCTGGCGCTCGCTTTCAATCTGTTCGTTTACTTCGATTTCGGAAAACAGAAGGCGCTTGAATTTCTTACCGGGTATTTGCTTGAGAAGTCTCTGAGCGTTGACAATATCTTTGTGTTTGTCCTGCTTTTCAGTTATTTCAAAGTGCCGGAACTTTATCAGCACAAAGTTCTTTTTTGGGGTGTCCTCGGAGCGCTGATACTGAGGGCAGCGCTGATCGCGATCGGAGCGATTATGATTGCCAAATTCCACTGGGTCATTTACATATTCGGAGCATTTCTCGTTTATACCGGATTCAGGATGGCAAAGCAGAATGATGAAGACATTCATCCGGAAGACAATGTCCTGATAAGGACATTCAAGAAGTTCTTTCCTGTAACCAATGATTACCACGGCGAGAAATTCTTTGTCAGGATTGACGGGCGAAAGGTAGCAACCCCGTTGTTCATAGTCCTGCTGGCGATAGAATTCACAGACCTTGTTTTTGCATTTGATTCAATACCGGCGATCTTTGCAGTTACAAAGGATCCGTTCATTGTATATACTTCCAACATTTTCGCAATACTTGGGCTACGGTCCCTGTACTTTGCACTTGCAGGAATAATACATAAGTTTCATTATCTCAAAGTCGGCCTCTCGATGATACTTATCTTCATAGGTATGAAGATGCTTGCGGCAGACCTGTACAAAGTGCCGATATCATACTCCCTTGGCGTCATTGCACTAATACTGACCGCTTCAGTAGTGCTTTCCGTACTCAGGCCGAAAGTCCGGGAAGAGTCTGAAACATGACGATCAGCCGAATGTTAACTTCCGGGGCCTGATTACAAGCGTTGCAGCCTGCTTCAGGTTTCACATTGAATATTGCCGTTGCTGAAAAAGGCACGGCGATTCGGGTGCTCCGGATGCGCAGAAGCCGGAAATACGGATCATTACAGATGCACAGGCATGTACTGAACTGCTATTGCAGATGTTACATGCAAAACTGATGCACATTTACAAATTAACTTTTGCCGAAAGGCATTAAACAAACAACATGGATTCAGAATTTTTAAAATTATCAAAATCGATCATAGCTCTGCTGAAGAAAGAGGGGATCAGCGTTGCCACTCCCGTTCAAAGGGAGATTATACCGGCCATAATGGCAGGAAGGGATGTCATTGCCCAATCAGAGACCGGTTCCGGCAAGACACTGAGCTTTGCAGTGCCTCTTCTTGAGCAGATCAGGCCTAAGGACGGACTTCAGGCGCTTGTGCTTGTCCCGACAAGAGAACTCTGCATACAGGTTGCAGGAGAGTTCAAAAAGTTTGCACCGGGAAAGGATTTCCGTGCATTGGCGATCTACGGCGGCGCTTCGATCAGCGAACAGATCAGAAGAATCAAGAAGGCAAATATAGCCGTAGCAACTCCCGGAAGGCTTCTCGACATGATTGAAAGGAAAGCAATTGACCTTTCGACCATAAAGTACCTTGTACTTGATGAAGCTGACAGAATGCTTGATATGGGATTTATCAGGGACATTGAAAGGATACTCAAGCACATGCCTCAGAAGAAGCAGACGATGCTGTTCAGTGCGACGATGAATGAGGAGATTGAAAAGCTCAGCGCAAAATATCTTCACGACCCATTCACAATTGAGTTGAAAAAGCACGTGGAGCCGGGCTACCTTAATCAGACGTATTATATTGTTTCAAAGGATGATAAGCCTGCGCTTCTTATTCATCTGCTGAAGAATGAGAGGGATCTCACAATTGTGTTTTGCAACCGCAAACATGTGACTGAAAAGCTTGCGAAACTTCTTACGAACAAGGGCATACCTTCAAAGTGCCTGCACGGAGACATGACTCAGGCAAAGAGAGAGAGCGTTACAAAGGACTTCAGGGACAAGAATATAAGAGTGCTTGTAGCGACAGACGTTGCATCACGCGGACTTCACATTGAGGGAATTTCGCATGTTTACAATTACGAAATACCTAAGGAAGCCGAATCATACACACACCGCGTCGGAAGGACCGCAAGAGCAGGGAAGAAGGGCGAAGCAATATCACTTGTAATGCCCGGTGAAGATCAGAAATTCTTCAAACAGATCCTCTTCATGTACAAAGGAGTGATCACGCTGAAAGAGGCCGACAAGGGAATTCTTGCAGAAGCGAGAAAGAGCCATTCAGACACAAAGCTTTCGCATTCCAGGGGAAGGCATCATGAAAGCAAGCAGGAGCCCGGAAATGAGCAACGGCGGGACAACAGACAGCATACTGCCAAAACACATCACCCGCGTAAAGAGCAAAGGCAATCAGGCGGGGGAGAACAAAGAAGGAAACATGAAGATATGTCAACGAGGCAGAGCAGATATGAGAACACGGGGCAAGGAACCCGAAAGAGCGGAGGAAGAAGTTCAGGCCAGGCCGGCAGATCTCAAAAGCCAGTTCAGGATGACAGGAGACAATCCAAATCGCCGCAGTATGGCAACTACAGACGCAATACCAGCGATGACAACAGGAGGAGCTTCGGGCGCGGCAATTATCCACAAAGAAATCATCCTGCGCCTCAGGACAAGAGGAACAAAGGAAAGGGCCGCTTTACCGGAGAAACGCCGGAAGCAAAGAAGATCGTAACAAAGGAATCTGCACAGGAAAAGAACTATCTTGATTATATGAAGAGATTTGATGAGACGCTTCGGGACAAGGAAGAGGAAAAGCCAAAGAAGAAATTTCAGTTCAGAGATATCTTCAAGAGAAAGAAGAAATAGAATTTGCGGGATATTTTCAGTGAGCCAATCTATGGCTTAGATGCTGTGAGCTGAAAGTTCTCAGCAGAAAAAGTCCATTAACAATTTGACTTATTTTGCATAAATTGCCTCAAAATTCACAGAAGAATAACACAGATCACCATGGAATCAGTACAGGAAGTCGAGAGTAAGTCGGCAGGAAGCGGTACAGCCGGAGACTTTCTTCCTCTCAAAAGGATAGACCATCTTGAATTCTATGTAGGCAATGCAAAGCAGTCAGCGATCTATTATCAGTATGCTCTCGGATTCAAACTCACGGGATATTCAGGACTTGAAACGGGTAACAGGGAGAAGGCATCTTACCTGCTTGAACAGGGAAAGATAAGATTTGTTCTTTCGTCGCCGCTGAGTGATGACAGTTTTATTGCCGAGCACCATAAGAAGCACGGTGACGGTGTTAGGGATATTGCTTTTGAAGTGGATGATGCAAGGAGCGCATACGAAGAGACTGTCAAGAGAGGTGCAGTGAGTGTTCATGAGCCCGTAGAGGTGAAAGATGAAAACGGAGTTATCGTTAAATCCGCCATCAAAACTTACGGTGATACAATCCACACATTCATCGAAAGGAAGAATTACTCCGGGCTTTTCATGCCGGGATTTATGGATGCAGGCGCAAAGGCAGTCAAGGGAATCAAGGATACAGGGCTGAAGTCTGTTGACCATATCGTCGGAAACGTTGAACTGGGAAAGATGGTGGAGTGGGTGAAGTTCTACGCACATACTATGGGATTCAATCAGCTCATATCATTTGATGACAAGGATATATCGACAGAATACACTGCTCTTATGAGCAAGGTGATGCAGAATGGCTCGGGAAAGATAAAGTTTCCGATCAATGAGCCGGCGCAGGGCAAGAAGAAGTCGCAGATCGAAGAGTATCTTGATTTCTATAAGTCGGCCGGAGCTCAGCATATTGCCATGTCAACGGCAAACATCCTTGACACAGTTACCGGACTTCGGGAAAGGGGAATAGAATTTCTCACGGTTCCCACGACTTACTACACGGAACTTCAGGACAGAGTGGGGAAGATAGACGAGGATGTTCATGTGCTTGAAGAACTGGGAATCCTTGTTGACAGGGATGATGACGGATACCTACTGCAGATATTCACCAAGCCAATTGAAGACAGGCCTACAGTCTTCTTCGAGATAATTCAGAGAAAGGGCGCAAGGAGCTTTGGAAAGGGCAACTTCAAGGCCTTGTTCGAGGCGATAGAGAGGGAACAGGCGCTCAGAGGAACTCTCTGAACATCACGACCGGATTTTAGATCAAAAGGGCTGGGAGAATACTTCAGCCCTTTTTTAATTTTAACAATTCAAAGATCTGAACATACAAATGAAAAGAACAAATACCTGCGGAGACCTCAGGACAGGTAACATCGGAGAAGAAGTTTTGCTCAACGGCTGGGTGGCAAAGAGAAGAGACCTCGGCGGAATCATATTCATTGACATCAGGGACAGGTACGGAATTACACAGCTGAAGATCTCGCCGGAAAAAAGGAGCGTTCACGATGTTGCACTTTCACTCGGCAATGAATTTGTGATCTCAGCCAAAGGGAAAGTAATAGGTAGAGAGAGCATTAATAAGAACATACCGACGGGTGAGATCGAAGTGGATGTGGATTCAATTGAAATCCTCAACACTTCCGAGATCACGCCGTTCGTTGTTGAAGAAGACATAAAAGCTGCGGACGATCTGCGGCTCAGGTACAGGTATCTTGACCTTCGGAGGAACAGTCTTACATCAAATCTGGTGTTAAGGAGCAGAGTTTATCAGATAGTTCGTAAGTATTTCGAGAAGCATGATTTTGTAGAAGTTGAAACACCGATTCTGATGAAATCAACTCCGGAAGGAGCGAGAGATTATCTGGTCCCTTCGAGGGTTCACAACGGAAAGTTCTACGCATTGCCGCAGTCACCTCAGATCTATAAACAGATACTGATGGTATCGGGGCTTGACAGGTATGTGCAGATCTGCAAGTGTTTTCGGGATGAAGATCTACGTGCCGACCGCCAGCCGGAATTCACGCAGATCGATCTTGAGATGAGCTTTGTTACGCAGGACGATGTATTTGAAATGCTGGAAGGAATGTTCTTTGAGATATGGAAGGAGATCAAGGGAACGGATCTGAAACTTCCATTCAGAAGAATGACATACGACGAAGCGATGGAGAACTACGGGACAGAAAAACCTGACCTGAGGATTGTCGGCGATATGAAGATCATTCATCTTTCTGAACAGGTTGCCGGTTCAGAGTTCAAGGTGTTCCGCGATGCACTTGACGGAGGAGGCATAGTTGCGGCGCTGAAGCTTGAAGGAAAAGAAGTGACGCGGAAGGTGATTGACAATCTTACGGAGTTCGTGAAGAAGCTCGGCTTTGGCGGCCTCGGATATATTAAGTTCACGTCTGAAGGAGTTCAGTCACCGCTGGCAAAGTTTATGAATGAAGAAACAATGAATGCCGTAAAGGAGAGATCACAGGCAAATGCTGGAGACACGCTTTTCATAATAAGCGGAGAAAGAAAGAAAGCGCTGGCGGCATTGGGACAACTCAGGCTCAGGCTTGCGGAAGAATTTTCGCTGATTGATGAAGGCAGGTATGAATTCCTGTGGGTGACTGACTTTCCGTTGTTTCAGTATGATGAGGAGGAATCGAGGTTTGTTGCAGAGCATCATGTGTTCACCATGCCAAAGGAAGAATATCTTAGATTTCTCGACAGCCGCGTCCGGGAAGAAGTGGAAAGCATCCGCGCAAACTGTTACGATCTGGTCCTTAACGGAAATGAGGTAACAAGCGGAAGCATAAGAATCCATAAGAGCGATATTCAGAAGAAGGTGTTTGACATAATAGGCCTGACAGACGAAGAGGCAAAGCAGAAGTTCGGTTTCATACTAGAAGCATTCAGGTACGGTGCTCCGCCGCACGGCGGCGCTGCAGTCGGATTTGACAGGATCGTGGCAATACTCTGCGGACTCAGGTCAATCACTGACACAATAGCATTTCCAAAGACACTTAAGGCATCGTCTTTGATGGATGACTGTCCGAGCGAAGTTGCGCCTTCCCAGCTTGAAGAGCTTGGAATACAGCTGGTGAAAAAGCAAGAATAGAATGCTTAAGACAATGATCCCGGCTAAGTAGGTTCAACTATTTATAATGTGCCGATTCACTTATGTTTTTCTTTGCCGAAGTTAATCAGATTGCAAAGAGATTTGCGAGTCAGATGTTGTTCATTGTGTTAAGTTGAAGCATGATCCAACTCGTTTTCTACAAGTGCAGTGATCACAGGCCAATGTTTCGGTAACTTTAGTGATTTGTGACTGAGAGCGGACGAGGTTTCAGACTAACCCGCCCGAAAGTGAGCGATCCTGATCAGGTGATACGGTGGCTTACTTCTAAAAAATGAGCGGAGGTCTGCAATAAGATCGAATTTATTCAAAAAATTACTTCCGCCGTCAGGAGGCCGGAACTGTAGTTAACTTAATTGAAGGGAGAAAAAATGAAAGCACTTAGAACTCCATTGTCACTTCTGTTCTTCATTCTATGCATCACATCGCCGGGAACCGGAACTTTACTTGCACAGGAGGATTGCCCAAGGGTCGAGACATATATCACAATTGACTCTACAGGCAAAATAGTAATAGGGAACCGCATTATTCCATGTGATGGGGAAACGATTGATGAAACCAGATGGTTCGATGTGCAGGACAATCTTGGCACACATCCTGAACGTGACTACAGCACTTCGAATCCTCATGTTGATCCGGATGAGATCAGCATAGTCATCTCTGCCTATGACCTGTTAAGGAGGAGCCTTGAAGGAGCCCGCTCTGTATTGACAAAAACGGAAATTGCGGTTGCCGAGCTTATCTACAAATCATCAAGCAAGAAGAAGATCTATGAAGCCGAGCTGAAGCTGAACAAGATGAGGGCTACTGAAAGGAAGCTCTCGAGTGACTTGAATTTCTTAACGGAAACCATTTTCATTATGCTTTCCAATCATGCTGTGAAGGAGGAAATTCAAATGAAGCCAATAGATAAATGACAGCGGGCCGGCATAATCAACCGATCAAGAAGATGAGCTATTCTGTCCGGGAATTCTAATGAGGTTTACAGGATACTCGAGAAATGCGGGCCTTGCACAGAGCAAGGTCTATACTATCGTTCAGGACAGAAAGGGATTCATGTGGTTCGGAACACAGGAGGGGCTGAGCAGATTTGACGGATACAGAATGAAGACCTTCAGGCATGATCCGGAAAAGGAGAATTCGCTTGGAGGCCTTTCTGTATTTGCATCAATGCTCGACTCTGCAGGGTGTCTTTGGTTCGGTTCCGAAAAAGGCATTGTGTCGAGGTATGACCCCGTGACCGATGAGTTTACCAATATCAAAGTATCTTCGGATGGTTCAAAGGATATTTTCATCAGTTCGTTCTGCGAAGACAGTGCGGGAAACATATTTGTCGGAACTTTCGGCGGCGGACTGTTGCTCATAATGAACGGAATAATGAGAGGCGTAGTCGCTTCTTCTGATGTGATGAACATAGGAGGTATTCCGGAAAATGTTTCCTGCATCTGCTTTGATAATGAAGGCAGACTTTATGTCGGAACAAGTGAGGAAGGACTGTACAAAATAATGCCGGGAAGAAGTTCACCGGACGGCCACTCAGTTGTTATGGATCGAATTTCAGGACTGACAGGCGAGGCGTTAAGATGCCTTTACTGTGACAGCGCAGGGAGGATAGTAGCGGGCACGACCGCCGGATTGAACATAATTACTGAAAGCGGTGTGGTGAAGCAATACACCGCCGACGGTGAGCCAACGAGTCTTTCTTACAACGTGGTGACTTCCATTGCCGAAGACAGGGACAGGAGGCTTTGGGCAGGAACAAGGAACGGTGGGCTGAACCTTCTTGACGAAAGACTCGGCCACTTCAATAAGTACATGCATGCAAGAGATGATCCTCATTCGCTTTCAGACAATTCCATTCACTCCCTTTTCATTGACAGGACCAATGTCCTTTGGGTCGGAACAATAAGCACGGGGGTATGCAAATGTGATCTTGATTCAAAGCCATTCCGGAATCCGTCAGAGCTTAACGAAGAGTTCAGGACAGTTAAGAATGTGAACGTCATTTTCAAGGATGCACGGTCGAACGTTTATATCGGGACACATAACAGAGGGATCATTACTGCTGACCGGAACTATCAGAACATGAAACAGTATCACAAGAAGCAGATAGATTCCTCACTCACATTCCCCGGAAATTCAATTTACTCGATACTGCAGTCACCGAATGAGAAGATCTGGATAGGGGCAACAAACTGCGGCATTGTCAGGTTCGATTACAAAGATGGCGCCTTCTGGTTGTTTGGGGATGAGCAAGACGAAAGGAAGAAGAATGTATTTTCGCTTTGCACGGATCCTCTGAATAGCGAACACATTCTTGCCGGAACAATGTTCGGAGGCATGTTTGCATTTGATACGGAAAAAGAAGAGTATGCGGAGACTCCGCTGACCGGACTTGTTGAAGGGGCAGTTTCAAATTCACTGGTCAGGTCAATCTTTTGCGACGACGCAGGTTCGGTCTGGTTCTCAGCATCAAATACGGGACTGATGAAGATCGAAAGTTCCAGGGACAGGATCATCCGGATGGCGGACACACATGAATGTTTTTCAGACAACATACGCTACATCACTGCAGTTAACACCGGTAGGATCGCAGTCTGTACTGCTCTCCACGGGCTGATAGTGTTCGATGAAGTGAGCGGTGCGATCTGCCGATATTCAGAAGCTGAAGGTATGGCAAGCAACTCGGCCGTATCAGCAACAGTTGACAAATCCGGAAACATCTGGGTATGTACGATCAACGGGCTTTCCAAGATTGAGCCTGATACCGGGAAGATCACCAACTATTTCGAGAGCGACAATCTGCTTGACCGTGAATTCAACGAAGGCGCAATTTTCAGGGATTCAAACGGAACAATTTATGTGGGGAGCGCCGCAGGAATAAATTATTTTTACCCGACGGAAGTTCTGGACAATCCTAACATGCCTGAACTTGCCATAACCGATCTTCAGATATTCAACAGATCAGTACAGCCGTATGATGAATCCGATTCGATCGGTTCACCGATCGAATATGCTGATGCAGTAAAACTCACTTACCGGCAGAGTGTATTTTCATTTGAGTTTGCATCACTCATATACAACGACTCTGCAAAGAACCGTTATGCATACATTCTCGAGGGCTTTGACAAGGAGTGGAATTACTGCGGAACAAGGAGGTTTGCAACCTATACAAACATCGAACCCGGTGAGTACATATTCAAAGTGAAAGGCACAAACAATGACGGAGTATGGTGCAGTGAGCCAGCTGAATTGCGTGTGAAGATGAGTCCGCCATTCTGGGACACATGGTGGTTCAGGACTGCGGGTGCACTGACTGCCGCGCTTGCAGCCGGTGCGGTTTACAGGAGCAAGATGAACAGGATACAGAAAGAGAAGTCAATGCATGATGACTTCTCCAGAAAGCTCATCGAATCGCAGGAAGCTGAAAGAAAGAGAATCGCATCGGAGCTTCACGACACTATTGCGCATGACATTCTGATACTTAAGAATAAGGCATACCTTGGCATCACAAAAGAAAAGGAGCCGGACAAGCTGAAGGACGTTCTTAAGGAGATTTCCGAGCTGTCATCTGATGCATTGAGCGACGTGCGAAGCATTTCCTACAATCTGCATCCCCACAAGATAGAAAGGCTCGGACTGACGAAAGCAATTTCATCAATGCTCAACCTTGCTGAGCAGTCATCCGGAATAAAGATGGACGCGAACCTGGAAAATGTTGACGGGCTTTTCGGGAAAGATCTTGAGCTAAATGTTTACAGAATAGTGCAGGAACTTGTAAACAATATTATCAAGCATTCAGGAGCAAAGAATGCAGTGATAGAGATAGGCTTGGGCTCATCAAATGTTTACATGAACATAACGGACGACGGTCAGGGAATCAGGGAAAGCGATCCAACAGAAAAAGGAAATTCGGGACTCGGGCTTTTGGGAATAAATACGAGGCTCAGGCTTTACGGAGGAAAGATGGAGATCAAAGCGCCCGAATACGGCGGAACGTCAATCAGAATATTCATACCGCATAAGGGAAAAGAAAATGAAACTTCACAGTAAAGTAAGGCTGACAGTAGCCGATGACCATCCCGTGTTCAGGGAAGGTCTCAGGCAGATCATAGAGGAATCGGAAAATGTTGAGGTCATATCCGAAGCAGACAACGGACTTGATGCGTTCAGCAATATAGTTGAGGGTAAGCCGGACATTGCAATACTTGATATTGACATGCCGGAGCTTACCGGAATTGATGTGCTGAAGAAGCTCAGAGAAATAGGGTCCGATGTCAAAGTCATCTTCCTCACTGTTTATGCAGATGAAGATATTTTTGATAAAGGCATGGAATTCGGTATGCTCGGATATGTGCTGAAAGACAGCGCTGTAAGCGAGATCAATGAGTGCATTTACAAAGTTTCAAAGGGAGACAGTTTCGTGAGCCCGAAAATGTCTGACATACTCATGAAAAGAAAAAAGAAGAACACGAAGGGAGTGCCTGAGTTTCTGCAAGTACTTACGCCTTCGGAGCTTCAGATACTCAGGTTCATAGCAGACGGTAACACATCCCGCGAGATCGCCGAAAACCTCGGGATAAGTTTTAAGACGGTTGAAAATCACAGAACAAACATCAGCAGTAAGCTTAATCTCAGAGGAGCAAACAGCCTGATCGAATTTGCAATAAGGAACAAAGACAAACTCTGACAGAATCGCCATCTGCAACTCTGCCGGGCAACAACTGCAGTTGTTAGATTAGATGATGCAATTCACTTCTATAGGTAATTTCCCCTACAAATCACAATATAGAATCCCCCGCCAATTTAGAACATTCTAACCTATAATTTCTCCGTCTGATTGGATGTAAGTTTGTAATGAGTTTAAAGCAGTTCATTACAAACCCAAAACAAGAAAGGAGAAAGAAATGAAGTACAACAATGGTTCACCTGAAGCAGTAATCGGCAAGACGTTCAGAAAAGCAAGGACCACTCTAACTGCACTGGCATTCGCATTGGCTTTTATGCTCGTGCTTGCCGGAGGTTCCTTTGCACAGCTCACACTTCCCGATTACAGAATTGAAATCAAGGCTTCATTCCAGGGGTACTTTGATCCCGATTCGAAGACACTCAGCAAAGACATCAAAGCGGAAGTGATTCTGCGGGATGCTGTCAGCCCGGACCTGATCCATGCAAGAAAGACAGTTACATTTGACAGAAACTCAATGACTGCAAGTGTGACTATTTCGAACATTTATCTGCCGGAAGTTTATATCTCGATAAAGTCAAAGAACTCGATAGAGACCTTCAGCAAAGAGCCCGTTGTTCTGGACCACACAGTGCTCAACAGTTACGACTTCACGACAAGCAGATCACAGGCATACGGATCGAACATGTATGAGTACGATTTCGGCGGCCCAAAGTTTGCGACTATCTATGTCGGAGATGTGAACACGGACGGAATTGTTGACGGCACCGACTACGGTATGGTAGAGAATGATGCACTCAACTATGCAAGCGGCGATCTTGCGACTGATCTAACGGGAGATGAGTTCGTTGACGGCACGGACATGCTGATCGTAGAGCAGAATTCCGCCGAATACATTCAGGCGATGGTACCTCCGGGAAGCGTTGCGAAGCCGGTTTCGCAAACAGGCAAGAAGACGTTTGAGCTGATGCAGAACTATCCGAATCCGTTCAATCCATCAACTGTGATATCATTCGGCCTGAAGAATGCATCAAATGTAAAGCTGTCTGTCTATGACATGTCAGGAAGAGAGCTTGCCATACTGGTCGATCAGAATCTCATGCCCGGCAACCATTCGTTTAAGTGGGATGCTTCCGCTCTGTCAAGCGGGACATATTTCTACAGGCTTAACGTGAACGGTGAACAGCTGGTTAAGCAGATGCAGTTGGTGAAGTAAGAATATCAGATCAATGTCTGAAAATCGCTCCGGTGAGCTTTGGTTCACCGGAGTTCTTATTTTTGGTAAGAAGTTTTTTGAAGATTGAAGTTGCAATGATGTAAGAGTATTTTGCCCCATAATTATTACTATTGCATCCCTCAGACAGAATCCGGTTTCATAATCTCAGCATTGATGACGGCCTTTCACAAAGTGCGGTTATGTGCATACTGCAGGACAGTCTCGGTTTCATCTGGCTTGGCACACAGGACGGACTGAACAGATATGACGGAAAGAAATTTGTCATCTATAAGAGTGACAACACAACCAATGATTCACTTACGGGAAATCTGATCTATTCTTTGTTTGAAGATTCCGGTGGCAATGTCTGGGTGGGAACATTGTCAGGCCTTTGCAGGTACGACCGCGGGCTTGACAAGTTTGAACAATTTGTTTCAGCCGGAACGAGCGATGGATTGCCGGTTGATCAGATCAGGTCAATTGCCGAAGGCCGGGACGGAAGGATCTATCTGGCGACATACGGAGGCGGCCTATCTGTCTTTGACTGTCACAGCAGATCGTTCAAATCTTACGGCGCGGGAAACGGCAGTCCAAACGGTTTGAGCTACGCAAAGCTGAACAGCCTCCTTGTTGACAGCAGGGGAAGAATTCTCGTGGGCACCTGGGGCGGAGGAGTTGACATCTTTGACCCTGAGGCTGAAAGATTTTTGCGTGTGGGATTCAAAGACATAATCAGTAATTCTCTGAGTCACAAGAGAGTTAACAACATGTCCGAAGACAGTTCGGGCAACATACTTATCAGCACTAACGGCGGGTTGTTTATTTTACAGGAAGGAAGTTATGAAGCTGTGCAGGCCGATCTGCCCGAAGTTATAAAAGAGCAGGAAGCACAGCTTGTTTCATTTGCCAAGGAGGATTCACACGGAAGTCTTTGGATAGGCACCAGAGAAAAGGGACTATGGCTGAAAAGAAAAGGAAGTAGCCGCTATGTTAACTATGAGCATGATGAATTTTCATCAGACAGCATAAGCAATAATTCAGTCACATGCATTTTCGAAGATATGTCAGGGCTGATGTGGGTGGGAACTTACGGCGACGGTGCAGACAGGTTCAACCCTGAAACAGGAAATGTCCTGCATTTCTTTCATGACCCGAGGTACAGCACATCTATATCCACAAACAAAGTTTACTGCTTTGCCGAAGCTCCCGACGGCAGGATTTGGATTGGCACCAGAGGCAAAGGTGTGAATGTGCTGGACATGTCCAGTTACGAAGTGACGCAATTCGAACATCCCGAGTTTGACCAGAGGATCACCGGTCTTGAAGTCATCCTCTCAATTGAGATCGATCCTGAAGGTACTGTTTGGATAGGGACATCCGGCGGAGGATTGATCCGTTACAATCCGGCTAACGGTGAGATGAATCACTTCAGGCAATCAGCAACAGAAGAAGGAAGCATCTCCAATGACACGGTTTACGACATACTCAGTGATGAATGCGGAAACCTCTGGATAGGAACTTCAGGCGGCCTCAATTATTATGACAGGCAGAGCGGCATTTTCCGGAGTTTCAGGAGTGATCCCGA
This sequence comes from uncultured Ignavibacteriaceae bacterium, assembly GCA_964615795.1. GTDB lineage: Bacteria > Bacteroidota > Ignavibacteria > Tepidaquicellales > Tepidaquicellaceae > JADJAH01. Next base: position 73,347 of record CAZTQR010000002.1, on the reverse strand, counting down.
TGATCCTGCCACTTTGAGTTCAGACAGAATAAGAGACCTTTGTTTCGGCGCTGACGGCACACTTTGGATAGCAACAGAATACGGAGGCCTGGACAGCATGGATACAAGAACATTGAAGATAAATCGTTACCGCGGAGCAAACGGTGTCAACATAGACAAAGTGGTATATTCGCTGGGTATAGCTGCCGATGGCTGTATCTGGGCCGGGACAACTTCAGGGATTTACATACTGAATGTGAGCAAAGGAACATGCCGGGTTGTAAATGAAAAGGACGGCCTGCCAAACAATCTGATCTACTCAATTATCCCCGACAATGGCAACATGTGGATCTCCACGAACAACGGCATTGCAAAACTAAGTATGGCCGGAGAGGTGATCTCAACATATGACAAGAGTGACGGATTTCAGGGTAACGAGTTCATTCAGCACTCTTCGCTGAAACTGAAAGACGGAAGGATCATGTACGGGGGACTGAACGGATTCAACCTGTTCGACCCGAACGGTTTCAAAAAGAGCGGTTTCAGGCCAAAGCTTGTCTTTACCGACTTCAGGTTATTCAACCGTTCCGTGATTCCGGGAGGAAAGGATTCACCACTGGAAAACTCAATATGGAGTGAAGAGGAAATTGAGCTGACATACAGGGACAGCGTCATAACCTTTGGTTTTGCGGCAATGGACTTCAGAGCGTCCGAAAAGATCCAGTACAGGTACAAGCTTGAGAAGTTTGACCGTGACTGGGTTTCCTCCGGAAATGCCGGGACTGCCACTTATACAAATCTTGACCACGGGCAGTATACGTTCAAAGTTATGTGCACCAATTCCGAGGGAGAATGGAATGAGGATATCCTGAGCATGCGCATGAGCATATCGCCTCCTTTCTGGAAGACCGGATGGTTCAAGGCACTGAGCGCGGTAAGCGTTATGACGGCGGGAAGCATGATATATCAGAACAAGCTGAATCAGGTAAGAAAGGAAAAGAAGGCTCAGGAAGAGTTCACAAGAAAAATGATTGAAGCACAGGAGAATGACCGGAAGAGGATCGCATCAGAGCTTCACGACAGTATCGGGCACGGGTTACTGATCTCAAAGAACAGGCTTCAGCTTAGTCTCAATGAAGGTAAAATTGACGACGGTACAAGCGAGAAACTGAAGGAAGTGTCTGAGATACTTTCCGGGACGCTGAGCGAAGTGAGAGAGATATCCTACAATCTGCATCCGTATCAGATAGAGAGGCTGGGGCTGACCAAAGCAATAAAGTCAATAGTGGACAGAGTTTCAGGAACTGCCGGTGTGTCGTTCATCAGTTCTGTGGATGAGATAGACGGACTCTTGCCACAGGAATCGGAGATCACGCTGTACAGAATTGTTCAGGAAAGTGTAAACAACATCATAAAGCATTCACAAGCGACAGAGGCATTGCTTAATGTAAGCAGGGGAGAATGCGAGATCTCAGTGCTGATCTCAGACAACGGAAAAGGATTCCAGTTTTCTGCGGATAAGCCATCAGCAGCGGGTCACGGGCTTGGCCTGCAGGGAATGAAAGAAAGAGCAAGGATGATAAATGCAGAAATAAGCATCACCTCTTCCCGGGAATCAGGGACAGAAGTGAAGCTGAGCATTCCGGTTGTATCAAGCGGGACCGGCAATGGACAATTAAGTAATTAAAAGCAATAAGTAACCTGCATGTGGAATTCTCTGCACGTTGAAGCTAAAACCTTGCTTTAATATTTTAAAACATCAAACTTTACAAAATGCCGGAAGAGATAAAGCTCATAATTGCTGATGACCATCCTATCTTTCGAGAGGGGCTGAGGCAGATCATTGAGAAGGACAATAAAATCAAGATCATCGGTGAGGCTGATAACGGAGCAAAGGCCCTTGAACTGATCACAGAGAAGAAACCGGACATAGCGCTGTTGGATATTGATATGCCGAAGTTGACCGGGCTGGAAGTTCTGAAGCAAGTTGCTGATATGCCCGTCAAGGTTGTGTTTCTGACAATGTACTCTGAAGAAGACATCTTTGATGAAGCGATGGGCCTTGGAATCAAAGGATATGTACTCAAAGACAGCGCGGTAAATGACATACTGGAATGCATTTCATCCGTAAGCGAAGGCAACTATTTCATCAGCCCGTCTATGTCAAACCTTCTTCTTAAGAGGCGGCAGAAGCTTGCAGAACTGAGGAAAACTACACCCATGCTCGATAACCTGACGCCAACAGAAAGAAAGGTGCTCCGGTACATATCCCAAAACAAAACATCAAAAGAAATAGCGGACATACTTTTCCTGAGCCACCGCACAATTGAAAATCACAGGACCAACATCAGCAACAAGCTGAATCTCAGAGGCAGTCACAGTCTCATAAAATTCGCAATAGAAAACAAATCTCTGCTAACGGAGTGATCCAACCCGCTACTCCCGCGTTTCATAGTTAAATACCCCTACAAAGATTGTGTGCCCTGTCCTATTATTATTGGACGGGTGCGTGATTAGTTTTGATCAGTTTCTCATCGGGGAACTGTAACAAACACATATCACAATTACTTGCCATTTTCCTCCCGAGCATACACATCTTTGAAGTGATTGCCTCTCTCTGAGACAGAGGGAGGCAAGAGCTCCGCCCTTCACCATTCTTCCAATGGCCGCCAGGTACCACTAAGTATTTAACCCGACAGTTTAGATAAATTCCCCTATGAAGAATCCGAAATCAGCCCTATGCAACTTCCAACCAAACATCATCATCTTTGCAAAGACTGAACAATGAAGTTCAGCACAACGAAAGGAGAATTAACAAACATGAACGCATTAATCAAAGAAACAGCAAAGCAGGCGCTGAAGAAGAAGCTGGCAGTGCTTGGGGCTCTTTCAGTGCTCGTGGCAGTGGGTTGCGGGAACTACAACCCTGCCGGATCCGGCAACTCAGCCGCCGGTGAAAGTGAAAGGACTGAGAATTCAGGAGATGGAAACCAAATCTCGCAATCGGTTCTGAAGCTTGACCTTGGCATAAGTTCCAAAGCAGTCAGCGTAAGTGAATCCAGGCTGATCGAATCCAATACCGGCAATAACTTCAACAGCATTGTGCCGGTGAGCCTGAGCCTTGAGCCGGGTGAAACAGCAGATCTTCAGGAACTTCAGCCATACGGCATATTCGCGGTGTATCTTCAGGCAGATGCCGACTTCACACTTAAGACAATTGACGGGCTTGATCTTACAGTGAAGTCAATCATGCTGGAGAGATGCAGTTTCATAGACCTGAAGATCATCAACAGCAGTCAGCAATCAATTAAAGTAAGCGGCATAATTGCCGGAGAGTAATTTCTTAAACATTTGACTTCAGCCTTTTGACGGTAAAAAATAAAACGAAAGGAAAACAAAATGTACTCAAACAAAATCAAAGCAACAGCGATGTCAGTATTGTTCTTTGCAGCCGTGCTGGCAGGATGTTCAGACTACAATGGGCCGGTCGGTTCATCGAATACAGCGGGAACGGAAGGGCACACAGTGATTCCCGAATTCAGTGACGCCCTTGACCTGGAGGATATATCATTTGAACTTGAGTTCGTTCTTGAGGGATTGAGCAGATACGAAATTAAAGCCGAAGAAATCGGAGCTTCTTACATTACCTCTGTTACACTTGCAGACGGCTCGAAGAATTCGGAGTCGGCAGACTTTTCCGAAAAGGTTTCATTGCAGACGAACCACCCGGAGGAAGTTGACTATCCTTCCTGCAGTACCGGTCCAATCAAGTCTCAAAAAGTGACTTTGACTAACAAAGGCAAGGAACGAGTGCATGTGACAGCAAAAGTGCAAGCAAAATTGCAGTATGGAATTGTCAATAGTGATAGCCCAGATTGGACTAAAAATGCTTCAAACATGCCTGGAAATGCGCAGTATGATTATGAACAATGTTTGTTCACATTATTTCATTTCCTTCCCGGAGTAACAGTTAAATTCGAAGCTTATAAAGATTATCTAATATCCTCTTTTTACTTTTTTTATGAAACAGGTAATCCGAATGAGGTTGCAGACTTTTGCCATGAATTGACATTTGAGGCTGACGGAAATGAAGTAGCGCCTACCGGAAGATGCAGATATTTAAAACTATCCGCTAAAACTGTCCGGATCACAAACAATGGCAAGAGGACGCTCAAACCAGTAATTGGATTATGTTCGACAACAAGGCAGTGACAATGCAGTCAGTAATGTGGGCCTTTGCAACACCTGCAACGCTGAGAAATTAGAGGGGCCTGAGCTCAACAATCTCAGACAAAATGCGAAATGTGTTCTTTGGAATTTCAAATACTGAATGCGGGACCTGCGGGAGGATTTGAATTCTTGCTCAAAGCGGTTTCAGCATCCGAATCAAAATGAGTGACTAAACGACATTTCAAAAACTAAAACTAACAGGGAGTAAAAATGAAGACGCTAAAAATAATTTTTACACAGCTGACAGTACTGACAGCTACAGTAACACTGAATTCGATCAAAGTAAGCGGCATAATTGCCGGAGAGTAATTTCATAAAACAAAAGCCCTCGAATAAGCCGAAGGTAAAATCAAAAACGAAAGGAGAAAGAAATGAACACGAACAAGATCAAAACAGCGGCTATGGCTGTACTGCTTCTATCGCTGGTACTTGCAGGTTGCTCGGACTACAGCGGACCGGTCAGTTCTTCAAAGACCGGAGGATCCGCGGATCTCAGCAGTGGTTTCGAAACAGGAAGCTCACTCGATTTCAAAGAGGTTACCTTTGAATTCGGACTCGATCTTCAACCCTTTGCAGAGACAGTGATAAAGGCCGACGAACTAGGTGTATCATTCATTACATCGGTTACGCTCATAAGCGCATCTGAGTATGAATTGTCTGAATCGTCAGATTTCTGCAAAAGAGTCACAGTTCAAACCGACAGCGATACAAAGACGGAATTTGCAGACTGCACGACCGGCAAGATAAATTCGCAGACTGTCGTCCTGAAGAACAACAGCAAGAAGCGGATGTACCTGGTAGCAGTAGTTGATGCCAAAGCTCTGCACGGATTATCAGAGCAATGAAAGTCAGAATTCGGGCAAGGACTGAAACCCGTACCCAAAGCGGGTTTCAGCAGGCGCCCGGAGAAACCGGAAAAACAGAATTCCCAAAAACCAAATAATGAAAGGAGACAGAAATGAAAAAGCTAATGAGATCATTCGCAGTACTGGCAGTAGTAGCAGCCGCAGTAACACTGATAGCCTGCAACAACAATCCTACCGGAGTATCATCAGGTGACCTGAATGAGCCGAAAGAGCTTCAGGCGATCGGGAATAACAGAAAGATCGTTCTTACTTTCGAAAACTACCTGATGCCCGGAGAGAAATGGAACATCAACGCAGCGGACTTTGACCAATGCAATCTGGATGCGTTTACAGCGATCAGCGTTGAGGCAAGTGACCTAAGGCTTCCCCTTTACCAGACACCCGAGCACTGCGGAGACGTTGCCATCTACATTGACGGTGATGACGGAAAAGTGAACGGCAAATGCGGAGCTGACAGTTTCAGAGCGCGTGAGATTACGCTGATAAACAATTCCGAGATGGGACTTTCGGTAAAGGCGACTGTAGTCGGCGATGAAGTCATAAACGATCCTCACGGAACAAAGTAGCGATGAGCATTCGCGATTGCCCGGCGGAATGAGTCCTGCCGGGCATTCTGCTGAGTAACAATACTCATTTATTTCCGGCAAGTGGCCCTATTCATATTTCAAACTGAAGGGGCCATTTTTGTATAAGATTTCAGCATGAAGACAACTTCAACTTTTAAGGAAATCGAAAATTAAAATGAAAGGGGAATCGAGATGGAAACAAGAATTTTGGGAGTACTGGCATTGACAGCAATAGTTATGATGACGGCTATCGGCACTTCATCTGCTCAAAGCAGTGTGTTCGCGGCCTCACATGACGCAGAATCAGAACAGTTCATTCTGATCGGAACAACTGAAGGCGTAGTTCATGACCTTGCGACGATCAAGTTCAGCATTTTATCGGAAGGCGAGGCACGGCTCGATGTAGTGGACTCAAGAGGCAAGATAGTAGAAGAGCTTGTTGCCGGAGAGATTACACCCGGAAAGTACACAATGTACTATAAGCCTTCGGCTGAAATTCAATCAGGAGAATACTTCCTCAGGATGTCAATGAACGGAGTAACAAGATCAGAAAGATTCCTGGTAGGCCAGTAGATTCGAATCGGAAGAACAAGGTTGAGAACGGCAGGAGCAGCAGAAAAACCTCACACCCTCAGCTCCTGCCTTCAAAACCAGATCATGGTGAAACGGTCACCGTAGAGCATCACTGCATCATTAGCGGTCTTTCACATTTTCGCTGAGAACTGAAGATGTACCCCAAGCATCTGTAAACCGATTCGGCAACATCCAATGCCTCCGGATGACCCGAAGCGGGCACAACAGAAGCTCAGCGAAAATGTCAAAGGCCGCTCAGCATTTTCTGCCAGGTGTAAAACGGACAATTGCAATCACTGACCCGGTCCGGTGTTAACCAAAATGTCAGAAAGAAATTAATTTTAATTCCAGATCAAAAAATGTATCTTTGCGCTCAATAATTATTTCATTTTCCAAGGAGGATAAATTGGGTACAGCAACACTGGACAAGAATCTGGTATTGCCTTACAAAGTTAAGGACATATCTCTTGCCGAATGGGGTAGAAAGGAAATAAGGCTGGCGGAAGCAGAAATGCCGGGCCTTATGGCAATAAGGGAAGAATACAAATCGCAAAAGCCTCTCAAAGGCGCCAGGATAGCCGGTTGCCTTCATATGACAATACAGACTGCAGTTCTGATTGAAACACTTGTTGATCTGGGAGCAGAAGTTACATGGTCATCATGCAACATATTCTCCACACAGGACCATGCTGCTGCTGCAATAGCTGCGGCCGGAATTCCGGTATATGCCTGGAAAGGAATGAATGAAGAGGAGTTCAACTGGTGCATTGAGCAGACATTGTTCTTTGGCCCGGACAGAAAGCCACTTAATATGATCCTTGATGACGGCGGTGATCTGACCAATATGGTATTTGACAATTATCCCGAGTTGATTCAGGGGATCAGAGGCCTCTCTGAGGAAACAACAACAGGTGTACACAGGCTGTACGAGAGGATGAAGAAGGGAACGCTTCCTATGCCCGCAATTAATGTAAACGACTCTGTAACAAAGTCGAAATTTGACAACAAGTACGGTTGCAAAGAATCATGCGTTGATGCGATCAGAAGAGCAACGGATGTGATGATGGCAGGCAAGGTTGCCGTGGTTGCAGGTTACGGTGATGTAGGAAAGGGCTCGGCGGCCTCACTCAGAGGAGCCGGTGCAAGGGTTCTCGTTACGGAGATTGATCCGATCTGTGCATTGCAGGCGGCTATGGACGGTTACCAGGTAGTCACAATGGATGAAGCTTCAGAGATAGCGGACATATTTGTGACGGCAACAGGAAATGTGAACATAATTACCGACAGGCATTTCAAGACAATGAAAGACAAGGCCATAGTCTGCAATATCGGTCACTTTGACAATGAGATCAACATGGCATGGCTGAATGAGAATTACGGCCAGACAAAGAACACCGTTAAGCCTCAGGTGGATCTTTACACAGTTGACGGTAAGGAAGTGATCATACTTGCAGAAGGCAGACTTGTTAATCTCGGTTGTGCAATGGGACATCCTTCTTTTGTAATGTCCAATTCATTTACAAACCAGGTGCTGGCCCAGATAGAACTTTGGAACAATCACAGCAACTATGAGAACAAGGTCTATGTGCTTCCGAAACATCTTGATGAGAAGGTTGCAAGGCTTCATCTTGGAAAGATCGGAGCGAAGCTTGAGACTATGACAAAGGAACAGGCAGATTACATAGGTGTCAGCGTTGATGGTCCGTACAAATCGGAATTGTACAGATATTAAGCAATCAGCTAAGCGGACAAGGATCTGTTGCTGGAGTAGCTCAGCTGGTAGAGCAGCTGATTCGTAATCAGCAGGTCACGAGTTCAAGTCTCGTCTCCAGCTCTGAGAAAGCCCCCGTTTCTTAAAGGCGGGGGCTTTTTCTTTACGCTCATTTGCCAAATGCCAATAACAGAATCTATAAAGTAGTCTCAACCAGTTTAATGTTAACGGCCACAATTGCCGGTCAATATTAACTCAGCCTGAAACATTGCAGGTTTTTCCCGACAGCTCACAACTGCCCGTTTCAATTCAGACATTGATATCGGGGATCACTTCAGATCAGATGAATCCACCGCCGAGGGTTAGTCTTATAATACCAAAAACAACTGCAATGGCGCACAGAATAGTACCACCCTTAGACTCAGCAACCACGCTTATGATCAAGCCGACTATTGCAAAAGGTATGTTGATCCAGTTGAGCCAGCCAAGCAAGGGAATGAATGCAATCAGCATTCCGATCGCTGAAAGGATCCCGAGGATGATTCCAAATATCTTCATTTCAAGTCCTGTTAAATTTGAATGATTATGAACTCACTGATGCAAATGAATCATGAGTCAGCAAGATAACTTCAATATCACAGATACGAAAGTTAAGTCTGCCTGTTTCGAATTGAGCAAGACATGTATGAAGTTGTGCAACAGCAAAGCAGACCTGTTAACATAACGGGCCGGTCACGGTGTGTTGAAATTGACTCCAAAATGTGATCTCAAAGGTAAATAAGTCCGAGCAAAAAAGAAAAGGCCCGGAAAATGATCGCCGGGCCCGGCATAAATGAATCAAACCCGTGAAACTCCTTTCTTTACGGTCTTATTACGCCGACAAAGTTGAATGCATTGTTATCGGCAAAGGCAAGGTCGGTGCCGTCAACTGAAGAATCTCCGTTCAGATCTGTATTCACATATCCTGTTACAAAGTTGAACGCATCATTATCTATCAGAGAAATATCGCCTGCATCCACAAATCCGTCATTGTTCACTTCTCCCGTATAGAAGGAGTACTTTCCGCCAACAAGGACCATGTTGCTGCCATATGCCTGAGCTGCAGAAGTAGTAAAATTGTAATTCAGCACGCCCGCCGTGAAAGTCTCCCCACCGGACTTGCTCCATGTCTCAACAGAGTTTCTGTGTTTGGCAACTATGTAGTAACTAACCCCGTTGAGAGCTTTTGCAAATTGCAGTGAGACTGTACCTGTCGGGCTAAGATAGCCTTTGGCAGTATCTACAACGGCATACGGAGCCGATGTTTCCCTCAGCTGAACTCTGAGAGTGTCCTGAACGGGTGAATATGCTTCCAGATTCACCGTAAGATTAAGAGTTGCCACCGCGAAAGCATTTGATTCATCAGCGCCGCGGTACGGATGTGATGCATTTCTTGCGTCAGCATCAAAATCATCAGTTACACCTGCCAATGGTTGTCCGATGAGATTCAGGTCGCCGATTGAAGATCCAGTGACATGGAGATCTCCGGTGACAGTGTTAACAAAACTGACATCAAGTGATCTCGTATTTGTCTCTCTTGGTGACATTCGAGTCTTATAAAGTTCGATAGTCTGATCGCCGTTTACGCCGTCGGCAAAAATGAGCCTGTTAAAGGCTGATGTGCCGGCGTAGAAAATGTTATGGTTGGACTCAGAAGCAAAGTTCTGAAGGTTGACACTGCTTCTTCGATATGCAACGGTTTGTCCGCTAAGGCTTCCCGGTGTCGAGAGATTAAGGAAGACATTGTTCCTCAGGTCAAGTGAAGCTGTTGTTGCGGTGGCGCTTGCAGTGACTGACAGTGCAGATGATCCGAATGAACTGCCTCCCGATGCATTTAGATGCACAGAGTTATAGTAGATCTTCACAGTGCTGTTGGCGGTAGTGCTTGTATTGTTTATTCCGACAACCGCATTTCCGTTGGTAGAATTCGGAGCTTTGATATTGGAGACAAAATTGTTGTAAACGGAAATGGCAACTCCTGAAGAAGTCCAGATGCCGCCTGAAGTACCGTTTGCGCCTGCGTTGGAAATATCGTAAACCTTATTTCTGTAGATCTTCACATCGGCTCCCTGTGTGCTGTAGATCCCGTATGCACCTCCGGTTGTTCCGGTTCCGATCAATGCACTGAGTCCGTAGATGGTGTTCTCATAGATCCTCTTGATTGTACCTGAAGCCGAATTAGATCGGATGCCTGTCATGATTGAGGAGGTTGAGGTTCCGAATCCGCCCACAGTCTGATTGTAGATCAGGTTATTATGCACATTTTCCAGGACCGGGGTGCCACTGCTTACATAACCGTTCATTGAACTGCTTGATGACCCTGAAGAACTCGGTATTGAGTTATTGTAGATCTGATTTGAATCACACTCAAGCGAGGCATTCGAAACAGAAATTCCGTTCAGGGTGCCGCTTATGCCTGTCTTTTGGTTGCCGTATAACAAATTTGCCCTGATGAGAAGATTGTTAAAAGTGCCGCTTCCTGCAGTATACAACAATTGTGTTGTGCCTGTTCCGGCATGCGAGTTATTGCGGATGATATTGTTGTGAATGTAAGCTGCGTTTACAGTGCCCACAGGATCATGTGAAATGCCATAGAATGCATTGGATATCTGGCCTGAGTTGCAGTTCTCTACTGTGTTGTGATGAATGCGGACAGTATCACCGTTTGCAAGAGCCCGGATGCCGTAATGCGCCTGAGATGAGGAGCTTGCCGTGATCGTGACTGTGTTGTGTGCTATTTCATAGTTACCGGCACCCGGCAGTGAACCAAACAGAGTTGCGATGATGCCGACTGTGGCAGCAGAACCGCTTGTATTTGTGCCGCCGTTAACTACATTGTTAACAATCTTCACGTTGGTTTGCCCTTCGCATCTTATTCCTTCGGCAGAAACTGTGCTGCCGCCCCAGTCTGTGATCGTATTTGCAGACTCGCCCGCAACTCCGATCTGATTGTCAAGGTCCCTTGTTGTTGAAGCGGAGATTGCAACTATACCTTTGTAAACATTAGTTACAGTATTTCCATAGATCGTGTTAAAGCTGTTCTGGCCTTCAGCATCCTCAGGTACTACAACCGTACCGTTTGTATCCCTGTTTGCAATATAGATGCCGATTGAAGACGTATTCGCTTTTTGAAGTGTTACATTGCAGTTTTTGATGGTTGCATGCTGAGTGCCATTCCTTGTAGTCTCCCTCAAAAGCGCATAGCCCCATTCCATCATTGCATTGCCTGTATTAGAGGACGGGTCAACGAGATCAATTGCATCAAAAGTGATGTAGTCAGAGCCGGAAATCTTGATGATACCGTCTGCTGTGGCAGAAGAACCGGGAGCTGCCGTAATGAGAGGATTCGACCCTGTTCCGCTCTTTCGGAACATTACAGTATTAGAAGATGAAGGCAGATTTGCACGGATGTTGACTACAAGATTTGAGACAGTTTCAGTGTGTCCTGCAGCGACGTCAAAAATTACGCCTCCTGTACCAACGCCCTGAAAATTGAGATCGGCGACGGCAAGTGCTACAGTGCTGTAATCGCCGGGTATGGACTTAAGCCCGCTAAGTTGTGCAAAGCAATTTATGGACATTAATAGTCCGGAAAGTGTAAAGAGAATTTTGAAATAGTGCTTCATTTCATTGGTGTTTGAGATTAGTGAATAGACCGGGTGAATTGGGTTGAGGGAAGTTATCCGAAAGTTGAGACTAAATCAATTTAGAACTTGGAGACGGGGCGAAGCCCCGTGGGTTTGGAGTGAGGGGCGAAGCCCCGTGGGTCTGGAGAGCGGGGCGAAGCCCCGAATGCTATGCCGGTGTAAGATTGCCCCTTCGGGGCGAAGCCCCGCTAAACCCGCTGCGAATTACAATTCATGATACTTCCTTCCTGTTGTATCCTGTGCTTACTACTTTTCCTGTTCTTCCATCTTTATCTCCTCTACCTCACCTTTGCCATCGGGCTGTACGGATTTCACAGAAGCATCTGTAACCCATCCTCCCGCCAATGAACTGTATATGCTTATGATGCTCTTCAGAAGTTCTCCCTTTACGCTTGCATAAAAGATCTGAGCATCAAAGAGCGATCGTTCAGCATCCAGAACCTCCAGATATGAGTTGACCCCTTCGTCAAAATTCATCCGGGCAAGATCGGTGTACACTGCTAGAGCATCCACTCTGTTGCCTACATATTCCAACTGCTCTCTCACTCCTCTGTATGCTGCAAGTGAATTGTCAACATCCCTGAACGCACTGCGCACTGTGTTAGTGTAATTTATGAGAGCCTGCTTACGGACTGCCTCGGCCACTTCAACTCTGCTGCTTGTTCTTCCTGCATTGAATAACGGCGCAAGCAAATTAGCGCCGACATTCCATAGCTGAGAAGCCGGATCCAGTATTGCAGTCAGATCCGAACTTGACAGGCCCATTGTTCCATTCAAAGCAATGCGCGGATAATACTCGGCCTTTACTGCACCGATGTTTGCATTTGCTGATATGAGAACCTGCTCAGCTCCTCTGATGTCAGGCCTTCTTTCAAGCAGAGTGGATGGAAGTCCGGTAGGAATCACGGGAGAATTAAGGCTGTCAAGCGACTTGTCGCGGTTCAGCATACCGGGATTCCTGCCGACCAGAACTCTAATGTTGTTCTCTGCCTGTGTTATGAGCTGTTCGTAATACGGTACCTGTGATTTGACATTCCAGTAATCTGATTCCAGCTGATTGACCTCGATCAGCGAAATCTCTCCCTTCTCATACCTCAGTGCAAAAAGTCTTCTCGCGTTTTCACGGCTTGCAACCGTTTGCTTTGAGATCTCCAGCTGCTGCCTCAGTGTGAGAAGTTCAATGTATGAGATCGCTATTCTGGAAGCGATCAACAGTACCATTCCCTGCCGCGACTCTTCGGAAGCGAGTACTTCTGCTCTTGCGGATTCGTTCAGCCTCTGTATCCTTCCCCAAAGGTCAAGCTCCCAGTCGGCAGAAATTTCAACTCTGAATACTGCCCTTCTTGATGATTTGTCTTGCTGTGGATTTTCTGTAGACGGCAATTTTCCGTAGCTTGATCTTACTCCGGCATTGATCTCCGGATAAAATGCTGAACGTGAGATACCGTAATAGGCAAGATACTCCTCAACTCTTGCGGCAGCTAATTTGATGTCTGCATTTTCTCTGAGGCCGGTTTCAATCAGGCCGGTGAGCACTGTATCTCCGAACATTCTCCACCAATCTGAATCGGCTGCCTTCCTGTCGTTGCTGTCGAGGTAAATCGAAGTATCTTTTGTCCTCCATTCCTTAGGTGTATCGGTTTGCGGCCTTTCATAATCAGGGCCGACTGCAGAACAGCCCCAGATCATAAGCAGCGGCAATAAGATCAGATATTTCTTCAAGTCAGTGTTCATTGTTGGCACTGTCATCTGTACGCGGTAGTTTGTATGCCGGGTTCTCGTCTTTGCTTCTGGCAACATACTTTTCAACGAATACAAACAACGGCGGAATCAGGATGACGCCAAGTATCGTTGCAACAAGCAGTCCGGAAAATACAGACATGCCCATTATCCTTCTTGCTTCTGCTCCGGCTCCGCTCGCAGTTACCAGAGGAATAACACCAAGAATGAAAGCAAAAGAGGTCATGAGTATGGGGCGCAGCCTGAGCCGGGCCGCATTCAGGGCAGATTCCATCAATGGCATGCCGCCTTCTTTGTTTGCCTTTGCAAATTCAACAATCAGAATTGCATTCTTGGCCGCAAGCCCGATAAGTGTCACAAATCCGATCTGCGCGTAAATATCAACTACATAGTTAGTGCTGGAAAATCTCGCCAGCCACAGGCCGAGCATTGCGCCGAATATGGCAAAAGGTGTTCCAAGCAGAACACTGAAAGGCAGTGACCAGCTCTCATACTGTGCGGCAAGGATCAGAAAAACAAGTATGAGCGCGAAGACAAAAACAACAGCTCCTTGTCCTGCTGCTTTCTCCTCCTGGTAGGACATGTTTGCCCAGTCATATCCCCATCCTGCCGGAATGACCTGAGCTGCAACTTCCTTCAGTGCGTTCAGTGCCTGTCCTGAGCTGTAACCCGGAGCAGGATTTCCTGTGAGTTCTGCAGTTCTGTAAAGGTTGAACCTGTTGGTAAAGTCCGGCCCGGTTGTTCTGGATAATCTTACAAGTGTTGAAAGCGGGACCATTTCACCTTTGTTGTTCCTCACAAAGAACTGCTCCACATCTTTCTCTTCGTCCCTGTATTCTCCTTCTGCCGAAAGAAAGACTTTGTATATGCGGCCGAACCTGTTGAAGTCATTTACATAGCTTGAGCCAAGCATTGTTCCGATAGTCTTGTTGACTTCATTTATGTCAAGCCCGAGTTTCAGCACTTTGTCGTAATCAATCTCAGCATTCACCTGAGGAACACTTGCCCTGTAAAAGGTCGCTATGCTCCCGATCTCCGGGCGCTTTCTTGCTTCAGCCATGAAGTTCTGTACCTGCATTGCCAGATCGGTAGGGGAGTTTCCGCTCTTGTCCTGAAACATCATTGTAAAACCTGACCCGGTACCGAGCCCCTGAATGGCGGGCGGCCCGAATACATAGACAATTCCCTCAGGTATTGCAGATCCAAGTTCCTTATTCAGACTTTTGATCACGTCAAATGAACTCTGTCCTTCTTCCTGTCTGTCTGACCATGGCTTCATTGAAATGAAAAATGCCGCCGCATTTGGAACTGACACGCTTGACAGCAGATTGTATCCGGCAACTGTGGTGTAGTTGTCTATCGCAGTGTAACCCGAGATGATTTTGTCAATCTTGGCGCAAACTTCTTCTGTCCTTTGTAATGATGAGGCATCGGGCAGCTGCAGATGAACCATGAAATAGCCGTTGTCCTCTTCCGGAACAAAGCCTCCGGGAACAACTCCGAACAGCATAACAAGAAGTACAATGATTATTCCGATGATCAGCAGGCTTCTGAAAGACTTCTTCACAAACATTGATGTGAAGTTCACATAACCATTGGTAAACCTGTCGAAGTGCTTGTTGAACCATCTGTAGAATTTCTCCAACGGAGATTTCTTTTCACCCTTTGGCTTTAACAGCATTGCAGATAATGCCGGGCTGAGCGTCAGCGCATTTAGTGCAGAGAATATCACTGATACAGCTATTGTCACTGCAAACTGCTGGAACAGACTGCCCGTAATTCCCCCAAGGAATGCTACAGGAATAAAGACGGCGCTGAGTATGAGCGCAATGGCTATGACCGGGCCCGAAACTTCTTCCATCGCTTTGAGCGTAGCTTCCTTTGGCGAAAGCCCGTGCTCTATGTGATGCATCACAGCTTCCACGACTACAATTGCATCATCCACAACAATGCCGATCGCAAGCACCATCCCAAGCAAAGACAGAGTGTTGATAGTGAATCCCAGCAAGGGAAATACCATGAACGTCGCAATGAGCGAAACAGGCACTGTAATAAGAGGTATGAGTGTTGCTCTCCAGTTCTGAAGAAATATGAATACAACAAGTATAACGAGTATGACCGCTTCAATCAGGGTGTGCAGGATCTCATTTATACCTTCTTCCACCGGAAGCGTCGTGTCAAGAGTTACGGCATATTCCATTCCCTCCGGAAAATTCTTTGACAGTTCATGCATCGTCTCCTTGATCTTGTCAGCTACTTCAAGAGCATTTGAACCGGGCTGCTGATATACAAGTATTACGGCGGAAGGTGAGCTGTTGTTGTTGCCCTTCATGTTGTAAAGCAGGGATCCGAGTTCTATGCGCGCTACCTGCCCGAGCTTGAGCTGTGAACCGTCCGGATTGGTTCTTACAACAATGTTTTCAAACTCCTCCTCATTGAGAAGCCTTCCCTTCGTTTTTACAGTGTATGTGAAATCGGTACCGGGTGGCGCTGGCGGAGCACCTATCTGCCCGGCAGGACTTATTATATTCTGATCGCTTATTGCCTTCGAAATGTCGTTGACAGTCAGCCCGAGCTTTCCAAGCATATCCGGCTTCAGCCAGATCCTCATGGAATAATCGCTTCCACCCATGATCTTCACATCACCGACACCCTTTATCCTGCTCAGCTGATCATTTATGTTTATGAATGCATAGTTGGAAAGGAAATTGTTGTCGAATGAACTGTTCCCTTTGCCTTTCAGGCAAACTATCAGCAATGGAAACACAAGCGATTTCTTGATCTTCACACCTTCATTCTTCACATTCACGGGAAGGCTTGGCGTTGCCTGCGAGACTCTGTTCTGAGTAAGCACATTTGATATGTCAAGATCTGACCCCACTTCAAATGACACCTGCAAAGTCATCGTGCCGTCGTTCGCATTGATGGACTTCATATAGATCATATTCTCGACACCGTTCACGTTCTGTTCTATGGGAGTGGCAACTGATTGTTCCACGTCAATTGCCGATGCGCCGTAGTAAGTGGTCGAAACGCTGATTACGGGAGGCACTATGTCTGGAAACTGTGCAATGGGCAGACCCGACATAGTTACAGCGCCAAGGATCACTAAAATGATCGAAAGCACCATCGCAACTATCGGCCTGTTGACGAAGAATTTTGCCATGTGTCAGTTTAAGGGGAGACGGTGTCTTTTGGAGGGATGTACTCTGATGGTGAAACGGTCATATCCGGCCTTACTTTCTGAATCCCTTCAACTACTACACTCTCTCCCTGGCTCAGTCCTGAGGTAATTACTGTGTAAGGTCCGAACTGCTGCCCTTTGGTGATTGTCCTTATCTGTGCCTTATTGTCCTGACCGATCACAAACACGCGGAACTGACCCTGTAACTCAGTTATGGCACGAGTCGGGATAACAACCGCACTAGTGAGTACTTTCGTGACCCAGCGGATCTTTGAATACTGTCCCGGCCTCAAGAGCTGATCCGGATTCGGGAAAGTGGCCTCAAGCATCAGCGTTCCGGTTGAAGGATCTATCTGCCTGTTGGCTACATTCACTTTGCCTGTGTATGGATACAAAGAGCCGTCCGAAAGTATCATTTCAACTTCTGCATTCATAGTTACTCTGTTCCCTTTGGTTCTTTCCTCAAGAGCATTTTTTCTGAAGGCAAGAAACTCCTGCTCGCTTACGGAGAATCTTACTCTGATCGGATTTATGTTAGAGATCGTATTAAGAAGTGAACCCGGGGTCTTGGTCACATAGTCTCCCACCTTGAACTGCGTGATGCCAATCAGCCCGGAAATAGGCGCAGTCACTCTGGAATATCCGAAGTTGATCTCAGCAAGTCTCAAACCTGCCTGCGCCGCTTCAACAATTCCCTTTTGCGCTTCATACAATGCAACGGCAGTTTCATATCTCTGAGCGCTTACTGCGCCGGCTTCGGCAAGCGGCTTGAATCTCTTAACGTCATTTTCAGCTTTTACAAGCATGGTTTCAGCTTCTTTGAGCTTGCCCTTTGCCTCTATGACCTTCTGCTCAAGCTCCTTGGTGTCAATTGTGTACAGTAGCGTGCCTTCGGAAACCTGTGAACCTTCCGTGAAGTAAATGCCCTGTATGTAACCGTCCACTCGTGCCCTGAGCTCAATATCTTCCGCGCCGAGCGCTTCCCCAACCCATTCATTCACCACAGGGATGTCCTTTGATTCGGCCTTCAACACCTTCACCTCAGGTGACTGCGGCGGAGCTTTCAATTCTTCCTTCCCGCATCCGGAATACATGACGGTACACATTGCAATCAATAACAGCATCAGTGTAACCATCATGCCCGATTTACAGCCTGGCATATGTATGATCATAGTTTAACGCAGAGTTTGTTTGCCAGCATTGATCCTCAAGAGTTTCAGAAAGTTCTCAACTTTGAATATTTTCCAATAAAAAGAAATTGAATTCTTTGTATTCATCTTGGAATGAATTGACCAAAACATGCCAGCCTTATAATAATGAGATCGGGTTGCTGTTTACATTTGACAATCCTATTACGCTCTTCATCAGAATTGAAAGTAAACTGACGTCTTAAGTGAAAATAGTTGTGCCTCAGGAGCCTTGTCAAGCGCAAGCGCAGTTGCGTTATTCGGGTTGATGTTGAAGTAGCTGTACTGAAACTCTGTGTATCCTCCCATATAATCCCCAAGATTGTACTGCATGCCAAATCCAAATCTGAATCCGTGTAACCACTCTGATTTTGCCACAGTACCGAGGTAGGCATTGTAAGAATATTCATAGATCCCGTTGTATCCGTAAAATTCCCTTATCCTGTCATACTGCTCATCGGTGTATTGCATTGCGGGCCCTCCTTTTATATAGGCGGAATAATCCGAACCGCCGGTAAAGAGCTTAAGGCTTACCGCGATAGGAACCGCGTAAAGCATTGCGTAATCATTCCTGTCAAGATAATCCTGTTCTCCAATGCTTCCTGATTTGAACTGCGGATCAACCCTGCCATTCAGGTGGTAAAGAAAGGATGCTTCGGTTTCGATTGCCATAAAGTCATTAATAAAAAAACCTGCAGTCAGGTCAAACTGTATCGGAGACCAGAGTGTGTAATTATAATCATAGTAATCACTGTAGTAATATGAGCCGTAATAGTCATAATAATCATCATAGCTTGAGCTGAACACGCGCAACTGATACGCCTGTCCGAAATATCCTCCGAAGTAGCTCGATACTGACGTACCGATCCCGAAATATGTTGTTGCTCCTTCTTCATGCTCCCATTGAGCCTCTGCCGTAGCAAAGAAAGCGGCAATTGAAATCAGGCCGAAAGCAACTACATACTTTGCTGATCTCAGTATGATCGCATTCATTTCAGTATTACCATTTTTCTTGTTTGAGAAAATGCGTCGGTGCGAAGCTCATAGAAGTATATGCCTGCCGGCAGATCATCAGCCCGAAATACATATTCATAATCTCCGCCATTGAGAATGTCGTTCACAATTTCGGAGATCAGCTTTCCGCTTGTATCGAAAATCCTGAGATTACAATTGCTTCTGTCGGGCAGTTCGAATTTGATTACCGTTGATGGATTGAACGGATTCGGATAATTCTGTTCAAGTGTGACCTTCCCCGGTATGCTGACCGGCGTGCCGCCCAGATTGGTGAGCTGTTTCGTAAGCATCCAAACCCCGCCGTTCGCAGAACCGCTTGCACCGGCAAAGAGTCTTGCCGTTGCATTGTACTCCGCATATAAGATTGGTGTTGTGGTGATTGCAAGATTGTAATTTGAAAAATTGGAACCGCCGTTGGATGATTTGAACACTCCGCCGTTTCCTGATGTGTAAATGTCGGAACCGTAACCGACGGCAACTCCACGCTGTCCGGAACTTGTGTTGCCAAGAGTTGTCCAAGTCAGTCCCTTGTCTGTTGACCTGTCGAAATTGTAGGGAGAAGTGGTCGTTATCATATAGACTGCGCCCGATATAGATTGTGCAATGTTGTATCCGTTCTTCCCCGGATTCAGGTTACTGCTGAAAGTTGCGCCGTTGTCAGTTGACCTGTAAAAGCCGATTCCCGTTCCGCCGGCGGATGTTACTCCCACAAAGACAATATTTGAGCTGTCTTTGTCAACGATCACCGGAAGACAGTTAAGCCCTGTAAGTGCGGTCTCAGTAAATGAGCCTCCGGCATTTGTGCTTCTGAAGAATCCGGCTGAAGTTGTTACAAACACAAATCCGTTACTGCCGCATTCCACTCCCTGTGGATTCTTGTTGTTAAATGCAGAGACGGGAATTGTGCTGAATGTTGTTCCGTTGTCTGTTGACTTCAGCAAGCCGGCAGAGAAGTTTGCAACATATATGTTTCCGGACTGATCAAATGCAAAGTCCCACATTGTCTGACCGGTCCCTGTATAAATGGTATCCCAGCTTCCGCCTCCGTCAGTGGATCTCCATATTCTTGAGTTCGAGCCGGTGAGACCCCCGGCGTAAATGTTGTTGACGGCATCTCTTGCAAGAGACCAGACATTTCTCCCGTTCAGGGACTGCTGCCAGTTCTGCGATAATGCATAATTGCAGATGGCTAGCATTGCAATCAGAAAGATAATTTGCTTCTTCATCGGCTTAGCAATTTAAATTGATCATTTCATAAGTATGATCTTGATCACCTGTCTTTGAGTTTCTCCGCTCAGTGTGGCAAAATAGATACCGCTCGAAAGTCCGTGAGCATTAAAAGCGGCCTCATATGTGCCGGGCGAGAGGCGCCTGCTGAAAAGTTCGTTCACAAGTTTTCCTTCCGTATCATAAACGGCAAGTCGGTAATTCCCGGCTTCCGAAACATCGAACCTGATTGATGTTGAAGGGTTGAAAGGGTTGGGAAAGTTTTGCCGTAAGTTAAATCTTTCGGGAATTGAAGAAGATATCTCAGATATACCGGACGTGCCTCTTGAGAACTTATAGACTCTGTCGCCGACCGCATAGGCGAGTGTGTCGCTCAGAAAACGGAATCTGTTAAGATTCATGCCCCATCCGGCAAGCTGCCAGTTTGATCCGCCGTTGGTTGTCATGTAAGTCGGGCCTGTCCACCCGCCTATCCATCCGGTTGATTCATTAAGGAAACCGATTCCTTCTTCATCATATGTCATGAACTGGATCTCTGACCAGTTGTCTCCGTTATTGGTTGTTTTGAGGATGTATGCCGTGCCCGATTGCCTTTCAATGCTCACAAATCCGGTCTGCCGTGAAATGAATGAGATCTTCCAGCACCACTCCTGAGTCCTCTGAGTCTTGTGAACCCTCCTCCAGGTTGCGCCGCCGTCAGTTGTCTTTATCACAACTGCACTTCCGACCGAGTAATTGCCGGTTGTATTGTATCCTCCTACTGCAATTCCTGAATCTTTGCTCCAGAAATAACAGTCAACAAGTGACCTTGCTTTGGAAGTGTCATAGAATGCATTTGTCCAGTTTGCACCTTTGTTCGTTGTTTTTATGATTATTCCGGGCCCTGTGTAAGATCCGCATGCATAGGCAGTAAGACTGTCAACAATTGAGATACCGCATATTCCGTTTGGCTGAGGTGCCGGAAGGTTTGTCACAAGTGAATAACTGAATCCGCCGTTTGTGGAACGATAGAGCACATTAGAAGAGAGTGAACCAAGGATTCCGGTCTGATTGTCAAAGAACCCGACGCTTCTGCTTTCAGGAATTGACGATGACTGCATTGTCCATGTATTTCCGCCGTTTGTGGTCTTGTAAGACGGTCCGCTGTATCGCACAACCCAACCGGTGCTTTCATTGATGAAGTATATGTCTTCAGATCTCGACTGACCCGTTATGCCCGGTGAATTTGGCAGCAGCCTCCAGCTTAGGACCTGAGATTCGGCATTAAGTCCGGCTGTAGAAAAGAGTAACGCGAGGATCATTGTTCTCATTCGTTACGTTGATGATTATTGGTTCAAATCTGCTTTGTAAATTACTGAGAATTGCGCGTATGTTCAAATGTGATTTTCCAGTTGCAGGTGTTCCGGCAAATAAGAAAGAATAAATTCTACACTTACTGAGGATTGTGTCCAATTATGCCACACTTAAAAAGAGCAATAGTGCATTTTCAGCAATATGGACAACTTTTTGGTTGTGGCACAAAAATTGAATCTAATGTGGATATGAAAATGAATATGGCAATATTCCACACTAACATTAATTTCAAAGTCATGAAGAGGTTATTACTAATTGTCTCGGCTCTGCTAATTGTATCAGGTGTTTCCACTTCTGCACCCAGAGTCAAGATAGTAAATCATGCAACAAATCCTGAGATGATTAAGACTATCCCGGGACTGATTCCTGATTCATGTGTAGCATCGGGACTTGTTGCAGTTGGCAGGGGGCAGTACATTTACCTTTCTGTTTTCAATTTTGGCGATACAGGCAGTATTATCAGTCAGACATGGACATTTGTTTCAAAGCCATCCGGCTCAAACGCTTCATTCTCCGCAGTTCCGGATCTCGGCTGGTACAAGTTCAGGGCTGATTCAATTGGCACATACGAGGTGAAAGTTTCCACAACGACTTCCACCGGCACGAAAGACACTACTGAGAAATTTTACGCGGCTAATTTTGTAGGATTCGGAAACTTCCAGGGAAATCCGAATACGTACCCGAAGTGCATGTCATGCCACGGCGGAATGCCGGAATTCCAGGATGTTTTCAACAGATGGAAAGTAAGCGGTCACGCAAACATATTCAGGCGCCAGATAGACAGCGGTGCGGCATACTATTCAACAGCCTGCATGAAGTGCCACACGACCGGATATGACCATAACCTTGTGAACAACAATAACGGATTTGACGACGTAGCAAGGTCTCTCGGATGGGTTTGGGTACCTCCGCCTAATCCGGGCAACTGGGACACGCTTATTCAGTTCTATCCGGGGCTCGAAGCATTTGCAACAATTGGCTGCGAAAACTGCCACGGAGCAGGAAGTGAGCACGCAAGATTCGGCGGCGATACAAACAGGATTGCTGTAAATTATACATCCAATTCATGCAGTAATTGCCACGGCGAACCCTGGAGGCACAGCATATTCCAGCAATGGGAACATTCAACACACGCGGAAGCTGTATTTGAAGGAAGAACCGTTTCAGCTTCCAGCCAGAATACACTTTCGGATTGCAACCGCTGCCACGACGGTGAATCTCATATCAACTATACGAAGGGAAAAGTCAAATATAACCTGACAAAGGCAGATCAGGTTACACTTGGTTGCCCGACATGTCACGACCCGCACGGTAATTCGAATGAATATTCGATCAGAAATAATCCTGCAGGTTCTGACACTCTTTCAAACGGAGTTTCCTTTGCATTTGCCGGCGCTGGCAAGGCATGCATAAGCTGTCACCAGGCAAGAAGGAACAACAAGACCTATATTGTGGCCGGCGGTTCATTCTCAAGTACATGGGGACCGCATGAAAGCCCGCAGGCAGACATTGTAATAGGTACAAATGCCGCAGAGTTCGGCTTCCCGTATATAACCGGTTCACACAGGAACATAAACAACATGTGTGCCGGATGCCACATGGCACCAACAACGGATACGGGCACAGTAACAAGAGATAAGGTAGGCGGACACTCAATGAAACTGCATGACGAAGCTGCAAACTATGACCATACACCGGCATGTAATGACTGTCACCCGGGCGTCACGAACTTTGAACAGTTCATTGCACCGGCAGACTTTGACGGAGACGGTAACAGGGAATCATGGAGATCAGAAGTTGCAGGATGCGTAACGAATCTCAGGATCGCATTGCCGCCGAGAGGTGTTGACTCTGTTGCATGGCAACTGATAGCACAGGACTCAAACAATGTAACTTTGAGGAAAGCATACTGGAACTATTTGCTGTCAATCAGGGAAGCAAGCCGCGGCTTGCACAATCCGTTCTTCGAGGTTCAGTTCCTGCTTGCATCCAAGAATGCCATAGTCGGAATCAATCAGATAAGCTCGGAAGTACCCGAATCATTTGACATGTCGCAAAATTATCCGAACCCGTTCAATCCGACAACAAAGATTGACTTTGCGATACCAAAGACTTCAAATGTTTCACTTGTGATCTATGACATCAGCGGAAGAGAGATCAAGACTCTGATAAACAATGAACCTCTGATGACAGGCAAGTACACAGTTGATTGGAATTCAGTCGGAAACTCCGGTTCGATGGTATCTTCGGGAGTTTACTTCTACAGGATAATCAGCGAAGGAAAGATGATCACCAAGAAGATGATGCTGATCAAGTAAAAGGTGTTCCTTTTCATTTCCCTCCTTATTTAGTTGAGAAGCGCCGCAACCCGCGGCGCTTTTCATTTATTCACTTACTTATCAACCATGTGATTGATACCGTTATGCCATCGTTTGTAATGAGGAGGCGGATCTGTGGATGTGAGGTTACGGTGTCATTGATGTAATGACAAGAAAAGCATTGTTGTCTATGATCTGAATGTCTGAAGCATCAACCAGATAGTCGCCATTGACATCCGTGTTCACATATCCCGATATGAAATTGAAGGCATCGTTATCGGCGTTTGACAGATCAGTGGCGTCAACAGCACCGTCTCCGTTAACATCACCGCTGTAAATGCAGTACCTGCCGCCCTTAAGCGTAAGATTGCTTCCGTATGCCCTCAGAGCGGACGAAGTGAAGTCATATGAATTTGAAATCCCTGCATTCAAGATCTCTCCGCCTGCTCTGCTCCAGGTCTCTAAAGTATTTCGCCCTTCGACACTTATGTAATAATTGCCGGTATAAATATTTGAAAGTTCAAAAGCGGCTGTAAGCGAAACGGAATCTATAATTGCCTTTGAAGAATCCGCAATGCTGTACGGAGGAAAATTGTTTCTGATAAATACTCTGGCAGTGTCTTTCAGTCTGTGCCGTGTCGCCATTGTATCTAAATATCCCTCAATTGCAAGAGTGAGGCTGAGTGTGGTCTTGGAAGGATAGAAGTAGAACTCTGCATATACAGGCAGATGATCGCTTGCAAACTCCAGAGCATCGGCGATCTGCTGAGTCACCGCAAGGTTTGGCGGCCTGTTTATGCTGTCATTGTAGTGCTGTCCGTCATTTCCGTAAGCTTTCATTGAGCCGGCCATATATCTCACTTTTCCGGATGAAGACTTGACCGAATTGCTGTACAGCATGATGTCAAATCTGTCGTCAAGGCCGCCTGTTGCCCCGCCGCCGAAACTTCTCCTTCTGGTTGACTGTGTATGATATTGCGAATAGACAGAGTTGTTCCAGATGCCGGGCATCGTGAAAGGGTCATTGAAGTTTCCGTCAGTGGAATTCACCTGCATAAGTTTTATGTAAGCGGACTCGCTTGCACCGTACATATTGAAGTCGCCGCAGGTTATGAACGAAGTTCCCGCAGACAGTGCATCAGTCCTCTTTCTCAGGCTGTCGACCTGTGCGGCGCGCCTCTGCTGATTCAGTGTGCCTGTGTCCGCCTTAAGGTGGCACGCGAAAATGCGCAAAGAATCTCCCGTCGGTTTGTGGAATAGTCTGAACTCGCTCAGATTCCTGTATGCTGTGGGAATAGGAGTGTTTGAAATGAACCTTAACTTTGTGGAGTCGAAGAATATTGCATTGTCAGTATCGGGGCCGTCAATGAAAACGCCTGAAGTGTAGTTGTAGCTTACTGCATTCATCACCTGCCGCCTGAAGACATTGACCGAACTGCTCCCAATGATCTCCTGTACGACAAGCACATCCGGATTCATTCCGGCCACAACAGTTCTGAAGTAGGTGTTTCTCAGCGTATCAACCGAGGAATCATAATTAAGCAGGTTGTATGTTGCGACCCTGACTGTGAGCTGAGAATAAGAATCAGCGAGGCAAAACTGAATTGCGAATAAGATCAGTATCAGTCTTATCTTCATCCCGCAAATACGATCACTTAACAAGCATGAGCTTTATGCTCTTGCTGTACGAACTGCTGCCTCGCGTAAAACGCAAAGTGCACCAGTATATCCCGCTTGAATGGCCGCTTCCGTTGAATTCAACAGAATAGCTTCCCGGACGCTGAAAAGAATTCTGCAAAACCGAAACAAGCTTGCCCGAGATGTCATACACGCTCAATTGCACGTCTCCTTCTTCAGCGATAGCATATTTGATTCGGGTAATGGGGTTGAAGGGATTGGGATAGTTCTGCTCCAAAGTGAACGCATCCGGAAATTCATCCGAATTTGCATTACCTACAGCGGAAGTTGTCCCGTCGTATTTCAGCAGGGTTCCGAAGTATCCGATCGCATAACCGTGAAGAGAGTCGGTGAAATCAATATCAGTAAGGATAACGGAATCTGGCGT
This sequence comes from uncultured Ignavibacteriaceae bacterium, assembly GCA_964615795.1. Lineage (GTDB taxonomy): Bacteria > Bacteroidota > Ignavibacteria > Tepidaquicellales > Tepidaquicellaceae > JADJAH01. Next base: position 47,648 of record CAZTQR010000002.1, on the reverse strand, counting down.
ATAAGTGCTGTTCCAGTTCAATCCTCCGTTCAATGTGTATGAATACTTCTGGGAAGTGCCGAGGGCTATCCATCCTTCGTTCGGAGTTCTGAAGTCAATGGCCGAAGCCACACCGAAAACGCCGAGCGTATCATAAACCCAGTTCAGTCCGCCGTTAGTGGTTGAAACATAACTTGATCCGTATTCAAAATCACCTCCTGCCGCGTAAACTTTTGATGGATTGATAATGTGCAGGTCTGTCAGTGGTTCCGGACCTACAATTGCAGAGAACCAGCGTATGCCTCCGTTGGTTGTCCTCCACATTGATCCGGCAATGTCTCTGAATCCGCCGCTTGCGTATCCGATCTGCGAGTTCAGGAATTTGATTGAGAAAACCGGCAATCCGATGTTAGTTGTGTCCGCGTCCATCTTAGCCCATGTATTTCCGGCGTCTGTTGTCCTTGCAATTACGATAGGCGAGCCGCCCACAAAGCCGGTGGTTTCAGAGAGGAAGTAGATATCCCTTAGAAAGTAATTTGTGTCGGGATAAGGGGTCTTGGTCCAGAAGTTCCCTCCGTTTGTTGTTTTGAGTATGACAGTTCCGAGAAACTGATTTGTATCCGGGAAGACATTCCAGACCAGTGCATATCCGATCTGAGAATTATAGAAGTATATCCTCTCAATGTTATAGTACGTTCCGGAGTTCTGTTCAGTCCAGTTCATTCCGGCATTGGTGGTCTTTAAGATCAGCCCCGAATCTCCGCCGATCCATCCTGTATTATAATCCAGGAAACTGCATGTGTTCAGAATCCTGTGAGATACATCCGGCATTCGGGTCCATGTGATCTGAGAATAAAGCTCCCTGAAGTCAAGCATTATCATTGATAATGCTGTTACGGCAAGCAAAGCAGTGATCCTTTTCATTTTGCGGGCAGTCTTATTTGTATGCAATGTAGTTATTCAAATGATGACAATTAAGTTAATCATTTTCGAATAAGATTCAAGTTTCTACTGATTTTATGTTTCTTCAAAATGCAAATTGGCTATATCAAATTGAAAAGGAATTCTGTAAGTTATCCCACTTTTCAAAAATAATTCTCTCACAACCGAGGGAAAGAAAGGAAAACAATGAAAGCCAAGCTCTTCTTATTTGCTTCTTTGGCATTTCTTTCCTGGGCAGTTTACACCGGCTTCGCTCCGGGTGATGAAAGCCCAAGATGGAATCCGCATCCGAGCACAAGGATCAATGAAGGTCCGCTCACATCTCCGGAATATGCAGTTCTTCCAGTGGAAGACAACGCGATTCCTTTTTTCAACGAACCGCAATACATCAATTCTCCGCAGGGAGTGTTTGTTGTAAATACTCCGTTCAGGCCTGTGCCGAGAACCACAGGCATGCAGTCTGAGGTGATCATTACCAGGCATCCGACCAACCATAACATTCTCTTCGGATCAGCTAACGCAACTCAGGGTTGCGCTTCATGCCCGTTCAGCGTGGGCTGGTATGTTTCCACCAATGCCGGAGTGAACTGGTTTGGAGGCGATACAATAAGGAACAGTGCCGGAACCGGACTTTTCAATTTCGGCGATCCTGCCCCGACAATTGACAAGGATGGAAGGATTATTGAGTCTTTCATCATTACATCGGGTTCAATGGGAGCTTCATACTCAACAAACAACGGCCTTAACTGGGCCAGTATTGTTGGTTTTCCGGGTGCAACAACAAGTGCGGACAAGAATTTCTCAGGAACCGATGATGCTCCTTCAAGCGCTTTTTATGGAAGGAGCTACACTGTTTATACAGAATTTGCAGGATCATTCGTAAACAGGATTGTATTGACTTACACAACTAACGGAGGCGTCTCCTGGTCAACTGTTGCTCCGGTCAGTCCTGTTCCTTCAACAAACCATTTTCATCAGGGTTGCGACATAAAGACCGGACCAAACGGTGAAGTATATGTAGTTTGGGCAAATTCTGTTCTGACAAATCCATTCACGGAAGATTCTCTCGGTTTTGCAAAATCAACTAACGGAGGTGTTAACTGGACGATAGCGACAAACAGGGCAGCTAACGTCAACGGTAACAGAACGTTCAACATGATGAACAACATTCGTGTTGCCGGTTTCCCGAGAATAGATGTTGACAGGACCTGCGGACCAAGAGCAGGATGGATCTATGTTTGCATGGGCGAAAAGAATCCCGGTATTGCCGGTGATGTTTCCGACATTACTCTTTACAAATCAACCAATGGCGGAACTACCTGGTCAAGCGGTGTGAGAGTTAATCAGGATGCATTCGGAAACGGAAAGAAGCAATATATGGGAGCTATTCGCGTTGATGAATCGGGAGCCGTAAACGTTGTTTATTACGACAGCAGAAACATTGCAACAAACGACTCTGCGGAAGTCTGGATGGCAAGGTCAACTGACGGCGGCGTGACTTTCACGGAAATGAAGGTAGGAAACAAGTTCAGGCATGCTCCTACAGGCCTTGCAAATGTTAACTCCCAGTATGCAGGAGATTACATTGGCGTAACCTCCAATTTGATAGCCGGAAATCCGGTTAACGGAAATCAGAGGATATGGCCATTCTGGCATTCAAATGAGTCAGGCATCTATCAGGCATGGACAGCGAGGGTAGAAGTTCAGGCTTCAAATCCCTGCTGGGGTTGTGAGGACTTCTCAAATGCTGCCTTCACGCCAAACTATTTCAGCCTTGAATACACCGGGACACAATACTGGACAAGGCAGACAGCAAGCGCTTACGGAGCGGGCAGCGGAAGCGCGAAATTCGATTTCTACAATGCAACATCCGGAACTGTTCAGTCAATGGTAACAGGTTGCGAGCCGACTCCTGCAGGTTATTATCTGACATTTGACCAGGCTTATGCCCCTTACGGCCCGTCTTTCCCTGGTCCTGACAGCCTTTATGTTGAAGCATCAATAAACGGAGGAACAACGTATTCAACACTTGCTGCACTTGCAGGTCATCCTTCTGGCGGTGAGCTGAACACAGCCCCGGCAACAACTTCAGCGTTCACACCCACCAGTTCGCAATGGAGGCCGAAGATATATGCGCTTCCTACCGGAACGAATAAAGTAAGGTTGAGAGCAAGAAGCGGATTCGGAAACAATCTTTACGTAGACAATGTATGCATCCAGTCCCTTCCTGCATCTTCATCTTATGGAATCGGAATACAGACACAGGGGATCTGGAGATACCCGAATCCTGACGTGCTTCTTGATACATTCAGGGTATATTTGAGAAGATCCGATTTCCCGAACGTAATTGTTGATTCCACAAAAGGAAGAATTGATGGTTCTTACGTCTTGTCGGCAGGATTTACAAGAGCTCTGTCAGGGAACTACTATCTTGAAGCAAGGCACAGGAACTCCATACTTGTGTGGACGCCAAGCCCTTCAGCTTTCACAAGGGGTTCCGGCCACGGCCATAACTTCCTCACACCGGGCACCCAATCATACGGCAGTAATATGGCTTTTATTGGCAATATCTTTGGGTTCAATTATTATGCAATGTTCAGCGGTGACGTCAATCAGGATAAGACTATTGACGGAACTGACGTGGGGCTGATCGACAACGATGCCCAGAATTTTGTAAGCGGTTATGTCAATACAGATATCACGGGCGACAATTTCGTTGACGGAACCGACTTTGCAATGGCTGATAACAATGCATCGAACTTCGTTCAGGCGGTTGAGCCTCCGGGAGCATCACCGTTGCCTTCGATTCAGCAGGAAGAGCAGGCTCCTCCGGTATTTGAGAATGATCTTCAGAGACAGAAGTATGAAGAAGGAAAGAGAATCAGTTCACAGCAACAGGTAGCTGAGCAACCTGTAAAGCAGACTTACAGGGAGTATCTTGAGATGAAAAGGAATGAATACAGAAGTCAGGTACAGAAATAACTTCTGATCATTTCAGATCTTTGTCAAAGAGCCGGGGAGACAATTCTCCGGCTCTTTGTTTTTTATGGATGATAAAAAAGGTGAACCGGGATATCGGTGACTGAAATCAGTTCTCACCTTTTCTTAGCTATTGGAATAGGATTTTCATATTTTGCCTCACCCCAAACAAACAAACATTTAAAAGAATGAATAGAATATTCTTATTTGTAATGTGCTGTTTGTTTTATTCTACAACAGCATATTCACAGCTCGGAAATCAGAACACCTATCTTTTGATAAACATCGACTCTTATTCCTCTTATTCAGCGCTTTGGGGTTATGTGGCGCCCAACGGCAGGGAGTACGCAATACTGGGTACTCAAACCGGCACTTCGTTTGTGGATGTCACCGACTCGGCGAACATTCATGAAGTGGATTTTGTAGCAGGTGTAAACAGTGCATGGCGGGAGATGAAGACCTATCAGAACTATGCTTACATTGTATCGGAAGGAACGAACAGCCGGCTGCAAATAATAGACCTTCAGTATCTACCCGATTCGGTGAGTCTTGTTAATACATGGTCGTACACTGGCTATACGAAGACGCACTCCATCTCACAGTCGGGAAAGTATCTGTATCTCAATGGCGGAAATGCCTCTCCCAACGGCGGAGTTGCAATAGTTGACCTTTCGAATCCAACAGTTCCCGTGAAGCTTGGACAATGGACAACAGAATATGTGCATGACTGCCGCGTGCTGAATGACACAATATGGACAGCCAATGTTTACTCCGGCAGAATGTCGATCATAAATGCGCAAAACAAAAACACTCCTCAGTATGTAAGAAACTGGCAGGCATATCAGTCGCAAACAGTTTCCACACACAATGCGGCAATCACTGATGACAGGAAGTATATACTTACCACGAATGAAGTTCAAAGCCCTGCAGGGAAATTGTATGTATTTGATATTTCTGATCTGAACAATATAACCAAGATCACTGAGTGGCAACCAACCGGCATTACCGGATCTATAGTACACAATGTTGAGATTTACGGAAAATACGCTGTGATAGCTCATTATACTTCAGGTATAAGAATAGTTGACATTTCAAATCCGGCTTCTCCCACTGAGGTTGCCTGGTATGATACATATCCATCCAGCAACGGCAATTCATTCAACGGCTGCTGGGCAGTTTATGTGTTTCCTTCCGGCAAGATTATCGGTTCTGACATAAGCAACGGACTCTTTGTTGTAAAGACCAATTTTAACATGAGAGATAACGAGAGCTTTACGAATACGGAGTTTCCGCCGACATTCTTCGGTCTCAGTTTCAGCGGCACACAATACTGGAAACGCATGAGTGCAAGCGCTTACGGATCAGGGACAGGATCAGGAATGTTTGAGAGCTTCTCAGCGCCAAGCGGTACTGTGCAATCCATTTTCACTAACTGTTCACCAACAAAGGCCGGACAGTATCTCACATTTGATCAGGCATATGCCCCGTACGGGCAGGACTACCCCGGTCCAGACAGCCTGTATGTAGAGTCTTCTACAAACGGCGGTTCAACTTTCACCGTGCTTGCGGCCCTCGCCGGACTGTATCCTTCCGGCGGAGAGCTGAATACAGCACCTGCCGTTGCAGGACCGTTTGTTCCAACGGCGTCTCAATGGAGAAAAAAGATCTATTCACTTCCGACCGGAACCAACAAGATCAGACTGAGAGCGAGAAGCGGTTACGGCAATAACATCTACATTGATAATTTCAGCATCAAGACATTGCCTGCCCCCGTCGCAAACACGATCGGGCTAATGAATCAGGGGATGTTCATCAATACATCTCCGTACTGGAGGCTTGAAGACACTGTCAGATATTATCTCAGGTCGGATACTGCTCCGTACATTCAGATTGATTCGGCAAAGACCGTCGTGTCGGGTTCTGCGTACATGTATGATGTCTTCTTCAACAATGCATTGTCAGGTAATTACTATTTGGTCGTGAAGCACCGTAACAGCATTGAAACATGGAGCAATGTGCCGGTATCGTATTCACGGGGTTCAGCATTATTTAAGGACTTCATTACACCCGGGGCGTCTTACGGAGACAATATGCCGATCATGATTCAGTCAGAGACATGGAGAGGCTTGTACAGCGGAGATGTAAATCAGGACGGAGCAATAGATGCATCAGACGTCAGCATAGTAGAGACAGATGCTTCGAACTTTGTCTCAGGATATGCTGTCACAGATTTGACAGGGGACAATTTTGTTGACGGTTCCGATTTTGCGTTTGCCGACAACAACGCCGCAAACTACGTTGAAGCGGTCAGGCCGCCCGGTGCAAGTATCCCGGCTCCAAGCTATTATTCCGATGAATTTCAGTTCTCCTCAGAAAGTGAATCACTCAGGGAGAAAATTGCCAATGGCAACAGAAACAGAGAAATGCAGAAACAGGAAACGATCAAGCCAAAGCTTTCATATAAGGAGTATCTGAAACAGATGAAAGAAAAGTACAAGGACCAATAACTGACGCTTCACTTCAGCAGGAGCCGGGTGTTTTCTCATCCGGCTCTTTTTCCATTATTTAAGAAGAACAGTTTTGATCGATCTGCTGAACAGCGGAGATCCCCCCGTTGCTGTAAACCTGGCAGTAACGAAGTAAATGCCTGATGAAAGCCCTGAGCCATCAAAAATATAAGTGTGTTTTCCTGCAATGAGATATTCTCCTTCAGCAATTGTGACTGCATGCTTTCCTGAGCCATCATAAACGGAAATCGAAATTGTTCCGGGGAAAGGTATATCAACCGTCAAACTTGATATTGGATTGAATGGATTAGGATAAGCCAATACAGAAATTTCTGAAGGCAAGAGTAAATTTGATTGTCCGCTGATACTTGGCCCCGGATCGTATCTGAAGATGGTTCCGCCTGAGCCAACGGCAATTCCATGCAATGAATCTCCAAAATCAGCCGAGTAGAGAACAGCCGCGTCGCTCACGGGCAAAGTGGACCATGTATTGCCTGTGTCATATGTAATTGCCCAGTTGCCTCCGTAGCCGGTAGTCATCCAGGCTTCGTAAGAAGTCCGGAAGTCGATGGAATATCCCTGCCCGAAGATGCCGAGGTTATTGTAAGTCCAGTTCTGCCCGGAGTTGTTGGTAACACTCATCTGCACACCGTATTCAAAATCGCCGCCAACGGCAAGGACTTTTCCGGCTCCCATGGTGAACAAGTCGAAGAAAGGTTCGGGTGAATAATCACCGGCCTTCCAGAGTGTGCCGGCATTTGTAGTTCTCCATATTACGCCGGCCACATCTATATATCCTCCTACTGCATAACCCGTCAACTGATCTGAGAATGAAATTTTGTTGATGGGAAATCCGGAGAATGAAGAAGTATCAACTGCAGATTCAAACCAGCTTATGCCGCCGTCTGTTGTTTTGCAGATTGCGCCGCCGAATCCGGCAACGTAACCGTTCAGAGAATCAAGAAAGAAAATGCTTCTCAGCAGTTTTGTTGAATCGGGAAAGTCATATGCTGTCCAATTAACTCCACCGTTCGTTGTGCTTATTATAGTTGAGCCGCCGGGGAATGCTTCGTTTGAAATGATCCATCCAAACCTGCTATTGAGGAAGAACATATCGTTGATATAAAATGAAACAGGATTAGTCTGCTGAAAGAAGGACAAGCCGCCGTTCGTAGTGCAGACTATAACCCCGTCATCACCGGATGCCCAGCCATGCTGAGAGTCTGTCATAACACAGATCCTCAGAGTTTGTGTGACCGGACTATTGACCGGAACCCATTCACCCGCTGCAAAAGCAGACACAGCGGCTAAAGTGAGCAACATTGAAAGCATGAATCTCATTGTCATGTAAGCAGTGCAATATTTTACGTCAATTTATCAAATCTCAATTGCAATATAAGTTAAAAAGGGTTAGGTTAAGCGACCTTCAATCAAAAAAAAATCCAGTATGAAGAAACGCAACTATTTCAAGAGCGGCGCTTCGGGCCTGCTTGTAGTTCTTTTGCTTTCGTTCATAGGCCTTGAAGTGTTTCAGGGCCAGAAAGCGCCATTGCCTTACAACGAGTCAATGTTTGACTATGATGAAAACGATCCGTACATAGATCGTCCCACCAGAGAGGCGCTGACACATGTTACAGAAGCCGGAGATGACGACCTGGACATCATTACAGATGCTAATGGCTTCGACAATTTTGAGATAGGTGTTGATTTTGCGGAGCAGATGCTTGTTTCCAATCCAAGGAATCCACTTAATATGCAGTTCGGAGTTAATAACTCTACTACCGGCCAGAATGCATATTACACAACTAACGGTTATGACTGGACGCAGAGCAATCCGGCATATAACCCTTCGATCTGCTGTGACCCATGGTCTGCATGGGACAGCACAGGCAACCTTTTCTACGGTTCAGGCGTATCGGGCCAGTATGTCTATAAATCAACAAACGGCGGAGCAACATACGGAGCGGGGATACTTTCCGTAAACGGAAACGACCGGAACACACTTGCGGCGGATCAGACAAACGGACCGTACAAGAATTATCTTTATGCAGCAATCACCCCGGGAAATTTTGCCAGAAGCACAAACGGAGGAACTACCTGGACTCAGACTTACACTTCAAGCAATACTATTCCCGGCACTATGATCGCCGTAGGACCGAACGGTGCAACGCAGGGCGGATGTGTCATGTATGTAACAAACACAGGTACAACGGCAAACGTAACTTACACATTTCACAGATCACTTGACGGCGGAGCAACATTTTCAGTAAGATCAAGTCTGACAGTTGCAGGTTATGTAGGAACTCTGAACTCAGCCGGAAGACTTGTGATAAACAACGGAAGAACCCGACCGTATCCGATGATCGCAATGGACAACAGTTACGGACCTAACAGAGGAAGGTTATATCTTGTCTATGCATCGAACGTACCTGCAGGGAACGGCAATAAACCGGACATAATCCTTCAATACTCAAATGATCAGGGTGCTACATGGTCAAGCAAGATAACAGTAAATGACGTAACAACAGGCGATCAGTGGTTCCCGGCTATCTGGTGCGAAAAGGAAACAGGAAGACTCTATATCAAGTGGTATGATACCAGAGAAAATCCTGCAACTTATGCAGTGAATGTTTACGCAACATACACAGATAACGGCGGAGCCACATTTGCCGCAAACCAGAAACTGACAACACAATCATGGACTTATCCGAATCCATCATGTGCACCGAACACGAACTGTTACAGAGGGGATTACGACGGCATGACCGCAAATACGAAAGCCGGCTTCGCTGTCTGGTATGACGGCAGACTCGGCACATATAAAAATGTGGGTTCATATTTCCCTGATTTCGGCTTGCTTGCAACTCCGGCCAGCCAGGACATTCATCAGACAAATGACAGCCGGAACGTCAATGTATCAATACCCGCAGTGAAGCTGTATACTGACGTTACTACTTTCAGCGCATCAGTTACACCTGCTCCTGCAACAGGCAGTATTCAGCTTGAGTATCTTGGAGGAAATACACTATCAAGTTATCCGAATACGAAGTATCTGAAAGTGAGGACTGTGGGAACCGTTACACCGACAGGAAACTATACAATCAACATCACGGCTCAGGGTTCTAACGGAACACCGGTTCATAAGAGAAGCGTGGTTGTAAATGTTACAAGCACTGTCGGAACAGCTCCGTGTGAAACCTTTTCAATAGACAAGTTTCCACCGTCCGGATTCTTTCAGGAATACAGCGGGACGAGTTACTGGTCAAGGAACGCTGTCAGTGCTTACGGAAGCGGCTCAGGCTCAGCAAAATTTGATTTCTACAATGCGCCGAGGAATACTGTGCAATCACTTACGACAAACAACTTCACTGCGGTAAGTACCGGAACGTATCTGACTTTTGATGAGGCATATGCGCCATTCAGCTCAGCAGGTTTTGGACCGGACACACTTATTATTGAGAGATCCGCAGACCTGGGTGTAACCTGGTCGAATCTTGTGATTCTAAGGGGAGATCTTGAAGGAACCGGAGAGCTTAATTCTGCGCCGCCTACAAGTTCCGCGTTTACTCCTTCTGCCGGACAGTGGAGACCGAAAATCTACCTGTTACCTGTCGGCACAAACAAACTCAGATTCAAAGCGAGGAGCCAGTTTGGAAACAATCTGTATCTTGACAACATTTGCGTTCAGACTCTTACTACAACTCCGACCACAGCAGTATTCGGCTTAGGCTCACAGGGAATGTGGATACCAACCAATCCTTACTGGAGGCTTCTTGATACGATAAGGGTCTATCTTCACAGATCGGATCTGCCAAGTGTTGTGGTTGACTCGGCTGTAGCGGTAATGGGAGCAAATGCTATAACCGGGACGCTTAATTTTACCAATGCACTATCTGGAAACTACTACCGCGTGATAAAGCACAGAAACAGCATAAGAACATGGTCAGCGACTGGAGTTCCTGTAATAAGGGGATCTGCTCTTGGTAATTACAATTTTATTCTCCCAAGCGGACAAGCCTACGGGAATAATCAGGCGGTTGTGGATGCGGGACTTGGCTACCGCGGGATGTTCAGCGGAGATGTAACGCAGGATAAAGTTGTAGACGCCACAGACGTTAGCCTGATTGACAATGCAGCGGCCAACTTTGTAAGCGGATATGTACCTGAAGACCTGACGGGCGACAACTTTGTTGACGGAACAGATTTTGCACTGGCAGACAATAACGCGGCCAATTTTGTTGCGGCGGTTGAACCTCCCGGAGCAGGACCGGAACCGGTGGATAATGACAGGCCGGAGATCAGGAAGACATTTGACAGTGATGAGCAGAGATTGAAGTATGAAGCGGGAATAAGTGCTAAGCAGGAGCAGAATGCAAATGAGAAGGTTAAGAAGATAAGTTACAGGGAATATCTTGAAATGAAGAGGAGTGAAAAGTCAAAATAGTTTTCCATTCTGATTCGGAGCTGAGATGACATTAGCCGGAAGATAAATCTTCCGGCTAATTTTTTTTGTCTTTGACATTACTCAAACTTCAATTGACTTTTGCAGTTAGATGCTTAAATTGCAGAATTTCTGTAAAGTTAATACAGCATCCGAAACGGCAATTCAATTTCTCAAATGGGACATTCGCATCCTTACACAGTTTGCCGGCCGGAACTCTGAACTCTTAAAATCCAATCAATGAAGGTCAGAAATCTTTCTCCATATTTTTTGCTTGTCATGATCCTGATGTCGAGTATTGCACATGCCCAAATGTCATGGCAAAAAGCTGCCAGCTTCAACGGCAGTTCAGATTCATACATAGCTGTTCCCCATTCATCCAGCCTGAATATAACCGGAAACTTCACAATTGAAATGTGGATAAGTCCTGCACAGGCAAATCAGACCGCGGCGCTCCTGCAGAAAAGGCAGGGTTCAAGTAACAGCGGCTATTCGCTGTTTCTAAACGTGGGAAAAGTGACGATCCGGACCAATAGCTTATCAAGGCTGACAAGCAAATCGGTGATCCCGGTAAATGCCTGGACACATCTTGCCGCTACATACGTTTCGTCTTCGGGAACATTCAGCATTTATGTCAATGGCGTCCTTGATACAACTTCTACAATAGCTTCTGCACAGCCAACGGCAAATGCTGATTCTGTTTTCATCGGGAACGGCTTCAATGGTCGTTATACAGGAAAGTTAGATGAAGTGAGGATCTGGAATATCGCTTTGAATTCCAATTCAGTGGCCATTTTCAGGAGGCTCTCGCTGGGTTCAAATACGGGTTCGTATACGGGTCTGGTGATGTCTATGACTTTTCAGGAGCAAAACTCAACAGTGAACATTTCCGGCGGAGACCTCACGGACAAGTCAGGTAACAACAATAACGGCTTTTCTTCGGCAAATCTTCTTTTTGACCAGAGCAACAGGCCAAACGCCACTGTATCTCTGAATGAATGCGTGGAGTTTGATGGTTCAGGCGATTATCTTGCGGGCCCGGATGATGCAAACGCAAGCCCGACTTTTTTCACCACAATTGAAGCGTGGATCTTTCCGAGATCAACTGCCCAGGGCGTGATCGTCCATAAGGGAAATCCGACAGGCAGCGTAACGGACTACAGACTGACATACGAAAACGGAAACATTTCTGTCAGACTTAATGATATCAATGCAGTCACTCTTGGCGGTCTCGTACCCTTGAATCAATGGACCCATATTATGTTCCGTTACAATGCAGTGTCAGGGCGCAGAGAGATTGCTATTAACGGTGTATTGCAGATACAGTCCATTTCATCTGTGGGTGCAATTCGGGACGGTACGGATTCATTGTTCATAGGAGGCACTCAGAGCCTTCCGTCATTCAACGGCTTCATTGACGAAGTGAGAATAACGTCGCGATTCAAATCGGATTTCGAAGTGAATGAAAATCTGTTCGAGTCAATGGATGAAGCAAATGACCCGGCCGAGCCGAACATCTGCTACAACTTAGACGGTTATGTCAATTCGAGCACTGATCCCGGACCGGTAATGTCCTTCAGAGGCAATTCAAGATTCAGCAATCAGGGTACAACCTTTAATGTGCCTTTGTCGCCGCTTAACAGGATTGACAGCAGAAACTTTCAGCAGGCATTCTATTCCAAAGTTGCTTCCGGCAGGATACCGGCATCAGGCACTTCCGGTTTCATGAATACTGATTCCCTTGAGATCATGTTAAACAGCACGATAAGCGATGTGAATCTCTTTGTCGCCCTGAATCACACTGACGTTGACAATCTGTCAATTACCCTGACCTCGCCCAATAACGAATCAGTGATTGTTTACAGCACATCTGCACTGCTGCCTGTCGGCGACAACATTGTGACAGTATTCGACGATCAGGCTGATTCTTCGCTGATTAGCAGCAGATATATAAACTTCGGACCTGTTATCAAACCGGCTCTTTCAATGAATGACGTGTTCGCCGGTGATAATCCGAAGGGCTTCTGGAAACTGAGGATCCAGGATATATCTTCGGGCGATACCGGAAGACTCTATGGGTGGGGATTGCAGTTCAATAATGAAGTAAAGAGGAGCAAGATATTTGCCTTGGATGCTCTGATTGAGGGCTTCTATGATCCTGCAACCAATCTGATGATTCCGGACACAGTTACAGTTCAGCTGCGAGATGAGAATGCACCATTTGCGGTCATTGACACAGCAAGGGGTCCTCTTTCGGCTTTGGGAAAGGGGTTGTTCACATTTAATAACATTGGTGATAATCAAAAGTACTATGTAGTTGTTAAGCATAGGAACTCTATAGAGACTTGGAGTAAATTATCACAAGGTCCGTTCAGAGTGCTTACGTCTCAATCTAATTACGACTTCACGTTCTCATCATCATCAGCTTTCGGCAATAATGCCAAACAGGTTGACAGCACTCCTTTGGAATTTGCAATATACGGCGGAGATGTGAATCAGGATGAGATCATTGACGCCACCGATCTTTCCCTGATCACCAATGACGCATTTAACTTCACCACAGGATATGTTGTAACTGATCTTAACGGAGATCAGTTTGTTGACGGAACCGATGCGACAATTGCATTAAATAATGCGTTTGAATTCATCAGTGTGCAAAGACCATAGAATGAAGTATGCGCCGGAATATATATTCCGGCGCCCCACCTCCAAAAATCTCAAAAAAGTCTAACAGGGAATTCCGCCGGCATCTCACTATTTTGCCCCGTTGAATCGGTGAGATCCAATGATAAATTCCCAAATCTAACTCTTTACATCATGAAACAAATCTGCTTCACACTTCTTCTCTGCTCTGCATTGTTTTGTGTCAGCGCAAATGCCCAGAATCTCAACAGCGCCAAATGGTCTGTCGATCCGAGAACCTCGGCGGTCATTTCACCGGAAGGTGTTTATGCCGAACTGCCGGGCGATGACAGCTTTGTGCCTGAAGTATCGGGACCGGTAACGACAATCACTCCGATCGGTACGTTTGCCGTAAGCTTAAACTTCCGTGTACACCCGAGAACCGCCGGTACTCAAAGCGAGACTCCCATAACCGTGCACCCGTTCAATCCGCTGATAATGTTCGCTTCCGCAAACACGTATCCTTCCGGCACATTCAGCACAGGTTGTTATGTGACGACAAACGGGGGACTGACCTGGTTCGGAAATGATACGCTTGGAGGAAACATCACCAATTCGGGTGATCCCGCTCCTGTGATTGACAGAAACGGAAGATTCATAATGTCATTCATTACTGCTACCAGCATGGGTGCGAGCTATTCCACAAACAACGGAGTGAACTGGGTAACGCCGGTAAATTTTCCGGGTGCAACATCCGGAGCGGATAAGAATTTTACTGCAACAGATGATGTTCCAACCAGTTCTTATTTTGGAAGAACATATACTGTCTACACAGAGTTCAGCGGTGGATTCCTCAACAGAATTGTTGCAACATATACAACCAATGGCGGAGTCTCATGGTCCTCAATAGCTCCGGTCAGTCCGGCGCCACCGGTCGGGTATCATCATCAGGGTTGTGATATAAAAGTTGGACCTGACGGCGAAGTGTATGTTGTCTGGGCGAATTGCGCAAGTAACGGGCAAAACTCAACTGAAGACTCTTTGGGATATGCGGTATCTTACAATGGAGGAGTCACATGGTCGAATGCTACGAATCGCAAAGTCAACATGAATGGAATCAGAACATCCTCTTTGATCAATGGGATCAGAATGAACGGGTTTCCGAGAATAGACGTGGACAGAACATGCGGACCGAGAAGAGGTTGGATATACGTTGTGACAGCAGAGAAATCATTTTCGCCCGCAGTTGGCGTTTCCGATATTGTGCTTATGAGATCAACCAATGACGGTTCATCATTTGCAAGAATCAAAGTAAATCAAAACACCGATGCTAATGAATATGACTATTGTCCGGCAGTAAGAGTTGATGAGCAGGGGAATGTGCACGTGTGCTATTACAGCACAAGAAACAGTTCTGCCAACGACTCGGCAGAGATCTACATGTCATCATCAACCGACGGCGGTGTGACTTTCACTGATGTCAAAATATCTGATCACAAGTTCAAGCCAAAACCTATTTCAGGTTTGGCAGCCGGCTATCAGGGGGATTATATTGGGATCACTTCGGGAACAAACGGCAAGATATGGCCTTACTGGGCAGAGGATGGAGGTGGTGTAAACAGATATCAGGCATGGACAGCATCCGTTGATTATACCCCCGAGACAGTTTGTGAAGAGTTCACTTGTGTCAACTTTCCGCCTGCACCAATGTACCTTGAGCTCGATCCCGGAACAAATTACTGGTCAAGGCAAACGAACAGCGCCTATTCGGGTAACGGCTCGGCAAGGTTCAATTCCTTTTCAGCTCCCAATGGAACTGAGCAATCCATTTCTGCGGAATTTGCAGTTTCCAGCCCACCCTTATTGTTTGCAAGATACCTGACATTTGACGAAGCTTATGCACCGTACAACAATCCAAATTTCGGACCGGATTCGCTGTATGTGGAAAGTTCAACCAATGGTGGAGTCACTTATACACAAAGGGCTGCACTTTACGGAAGTTATAGCGGCGGGACCTTGAACACGGCCGGTCCGACTTCAAACTCATATTCGCCTTCTTCAAGGGAATGGAGGCCGAAGATGTATCAGCTTCCTTCAGGCACAAATAAGATCAGGCTTCGAGCAGTGAGCGGCTTCGGGAACAACATATTCGTTGACAACATCTGCGTCAAAACTCTGCCGAGCATTGTTGGTCCTGTGGATGTAAGTTGCGCTGTGCAGGGCTTGTACAGGTCGGGAACAAACGCGCACGTTATAAAGGACTCTGTGAAGGCTTACCTTTACAGGTTCGATCTTCCAAACGTTGTCGTTGATTCAGCAAAGGCCCCGCTTGACTCTTCAACGCTGACTGCTTCGCTTTACTTCACAAAGGCTTTGTCCGGAGACTATTACATCGTTGTCAGGCACCGCAATTCAATCGAGACATGGAGTGGCACTACTGCATTCAGCTATACAAGATCAAACCTGCTCACTTCCCAGAGCTACACTTTCCTGTATCCCATATCGCAGGCCTATGGCAGCAATATGAGGTTTGTTGATTTGTCACCGCTGAGATATGCATTCTACTCAGGCGATGTGAATCAGGATTATGCAGTAGATGGAAGCGACCTGGCAATGATTGATAACGATGCGTACATATTTGTATCAGGCTATGTGTCATCCGACCTGAACGGAGATTACTTCGTTGATGCATCTGATTACGCGCTTGCAGATAACAATGCAGGATCATTCATTGTGAGGGAGGCTCCTCCGGGTGCGCCAAGTGCGCTGAACAATCAGGGCAGTAAACCGGACAATGCTTCTGATCTGCTGTCTGATGAGGAAAGGGCCAAGTTGCTTTCATCAGGATCTTCAACTGTTCCGATCTCGGATATCGAGCCTGTCAGAAGCAAGACACGAAAGGAATTCCTTGAACAGAGCAAAGGAAATTATCAAACCGAAGCAGGAAGGAACAAATGATAACGGTCCGATTGGCAGTGATGTCTGTTGGATCTCACCGGGCCGGTTGCAGTTAGCTCCGGCCTGCAATGCAAAAGCCCCGCAAACTTGGCGGGGCTTTGCTTTTGTTTCCCGATCAATAAAATCGCGCTTACGGAATCCTGAGTTCCTGCCCTGCATTGATCTTGTCCGGATTTGAGATTCCGTTAGCCTCAGCAATCTTCATGTACTCATTTGCATTGCCGTAGAATTCCTTGGCTATCTTGCTCAGGGTATCTCCGGACTGCACTACATAAGTCCTCTCTGTCGGAACTTCGCTGTCCATTCGGATGTCCGCCATGATATCTGTTGGTGATTCACCCCCAATCCTCTTGATCTCATTCCACACTTTGATCTTTTCGGTGGGGGAGGGCACGGTGGCGGAAACTTTCAGAACACCGTTCTCTTCAACGACAGTAACTTCTCTGCCGCCTGATTGATTGATCAGGCTGATTACTCCTGCGTACCTTTCTTGCACTGACATTTTGATCTCCTTGTATTTAGTTGCGTTTAATGTTTTATAAAAATTATCCGAGTTCGTCGCTTATGGCCACTTTCGGATTGTTTGGGATGGTGTTGCAATTTACTCTATTATGACAAATAATGTAACTGAAAATTGATTCCGGAAAAGGGGTTTTGCCAATGATCATCAGTAACCGCAATCATATCATAATATCTGTTTGTCGGCTTCGGTCCGCCTGTACGCAGATTCAAGAGGAAGAATATTACTTTACATTGAAGTCAATGATGCCAATATTTGCCAAACCAAAATCGCATATGAAAAGAATAATTTCTGCATTTGTAATTTTCATGCTCTTCAGTCTGCCTTGCTTTTCACAGCAAGTTCTCGTCACTGAAAGGTTATCAGCCAAAATGAAAACCATCAATCCGATTCAGTACACTCGCGTTCTTATTCTTCTCAAAGACCGTGTGGATATTGAATCACTCGACAAGGAACTTTATGACATTAACGCTCCTCTCAGTTACAGAGCGGAACTCGTTATTAAGACCCTGAAAGACAAGGCATTGGCTACCCAACAGCCGTTACTTGACTACCTGAACCAGCAAAAGCAAATCGGTAAGGTACGGGAGCTCATAAGCTACTGGATCACAAATATGATCTATGTTGATGCTACAGGCGAGATCCTCCACAACCTGACCAAGAGAAGCGATATTGATGTTCTGGATCTTGACGCAGAATTGGAAGTTGACCAACCATATGACCTCAGGCTCGATTCAGAAGGCTCGATCGAATCTGTTGAAACAGGTCTTAAGGTCATTAAGGCAGATTCCCTGTGGAGACTCGGCATCACAGGAGCGGGCAGGACAGTGATGAATATTGACGGAGGAGTGAACGGAACTCATCCGGCGCTTTCACCGAGATGGTGGGGAAACAACGGAAGGCAATGGTATCATTCATGGTTTGATCCGATTGCTCCTGTAAGCACTTCGCCGTTTGATTGTGCAAGCGGCGGGACTTACCACGGAACTCATACGATGGGAATAATGTGCGGCAGGAACACGGCTACAGGTGATACTGTCGGCGTTGCACCGGATGCTTACTGGATGGCCGCAGGTGTAACAGATTGCCCGGGTGCGTCATATCCATCAATGAACATAGCCGCCTATCAGTGGGCTATGGATCCTGACTCCAATGCAACAACGATGGATATGCCGGATGTCATCAATTGCTCCTGGAGAGATCCAAGTGCGACCGACGAATGTACATCCTCAATTTACAGAACTGTTCTTACTGCTGTTGAAGCCGCCGGAATTGCGGTGGTCTTCTCTGCAGGGAACTCAGGTCCCGGCGCATCTACTGTCACGCCTCCCAAAAACATAAACCTTGATTCGGTAAACGTATTCTGCGTGGGCAATGTGAACGGAAACACCGCAGGCTATCCGATCAGCAGTTCTTCAAGCAGGGGACCTTCGCTTTGCGGGGGAACAGGCACTCTGCTGATCAAGCCTGAAGTCTCAGCTCCCGGAACAAGCATCAGGTCAACATGGTCAGGTTCCACCTATTCTTCGATCAGCGGAACTTCAATGGCTTCGCCTCATGTAGCCGGGTGCATAGCTTTGCTTAAGCAAGCCGCTCCGGGCATGACCGGCAAACAGCTTAAGGCAATATTGCTCTCAACAACCACTGACCTTGGTGCGGCAGGCGAGGATAATGACTACGGAAAAGGACTTGTGAATGTTTATAAAGCTTATCTCAGCCTTGGCCCGTCAATCCAGCATACAGCTCTTTCAAACACGGAAAATGTTTCCGGACCTTACACTGTAAACTGTGTTATTCTGCCTGCAACAGGCGGAATAAATCCCTCGCTCACAAAACTCTTCTGGTCAAGAAACAATTTGTCTGTTACAGACAGTTTGCTTATGACCAACTCATCCGGAAACAACTGGACAGCTTCAATCCCTGGCAACGGGCTTTCTGCAACTTACAGATATTACATCAGGACGACCGACAGCACAGGCAAAACTTCTGCTTCACCAGTCAATGCTCCGGCTTCGCTCTTTTCTTTCGTTGCAGAAGCTGATAATCAGACACCGGTCATCGTACATTCTCCGCTTGGTGCGCAGGCAAAGGCAGTCTGGCCGTCAACAGTTACTGCTACTGTGACAGACAATCTTGGAATCGATTCAGCATGGGTAAAATGGTACAGGAATTCTCCGGCAGTGATCAAGCAGTTCAAACTTACAAACACATCCGGCAGTACATACACTGCGGCATTCAATTCACTGAATTCCGAAGTCAATGTCGGTGACCAGATCTACTACAGAATCATTGCCGAGGATAATTCTGTTGCCGGCAACAGGGATTCGACAGCTTTGTACTCATTCCCGATCACTGAACAGTTCTTATGCGAAGGATTCACATCAGCCACATTTCCTCCGGCTAACTGGGCGCTTGAATACAGCGGAACTGCATACTGGACCAGAAATGCCGTCAGCAGTTACGGTGTCGGATCAGGCTCTGCAAAATTTGATTTCTGGAATGCCTCGTCCGGCACAATACAGTCGCTGGTCACTCTCACTTTTTCGGCATCCAAGGCAAATGATTCATTAAGGTTTGACCATGCCTATGCACCTTACACTTCGGGCACCGATTCACTTTCGATCGAAACTTCAACAAACGGCGGAACAACTTACTCAACATTGGTAAGGCTTCACGGGAATGCTTCCGGCGGTGCACTTAACACGGCATCAACCAGCACCTCGGCATTTACTCCCACAAGTGCGCAATGGGCCACAAAGAAATATGCTTTGCCTGTCGGAACTAACAAGATCAAGTTCAGGGCCAGGAGCGGATTCGGGAATAATCTGTATGTTGACAGCACCTGCGTTGTTAACAATGGCTCTGCCGCTGTTTCATCAATCACTCTTGCAACCGAAGGGCTTTATAATACGGGAACCCTGAAGCTGAATATGAGAGATACCGTTACCGTCTATCTCCGTAACACTGCTTCCCCTTTTGCAAAGATAGACTCCTCCAAAGCGGTTATTGATTCGGTAACTCATGTAGCTTCATGCATTTTCAGTAATGCGGCTTCAGGTACTTATTACTTGCATGTGAAGCACAGAAACGGACTTGAAACCTGGAGCAAATCAGGAGGTGAAAGCTATGTAAGAGGCAATGCCTTCTCTTATGATTTCACAACATCTGCGGCACAGTCATACGGCAGTAATCTCATACTAAAGGGCTCAGAATACTGCATATATTCAGGTGACATAAATCAGGACGGCGTAATTGATGCTACTGACGTTGCCGCTGTTGACAATGATGCATTCTCATTTGCCGTGGGATACATATTGACCGACCTTAACGGAGACGGCCTTGCCGATGGCAGCGATTTTCTTATAGCGGACAACAATGCCACAAGCCTGATCTCAAAATCAACTCCTGAACCGGCGCCTCTTGCTACAGGGAAAGTGAGGCAGTCTGCCAAACATCAGGAATTTCAGCAGCCATCAGGGAAGATAAGCAAGGAGCAGAAAGTTGCTCCCGATTCGAAATCAGATGGTATCGGTGATTAGGATCTGACTGTGTAAAGAAACTTCCATTTTACTACCTTCTGCGCCTGTGGTTGCAATGTCCCGCAGGCGCATTGTTTTCCGGAGCCGGTGTGTATACAATTTCTCGCTGTTTTATTTTGACCGTCTGAGGTAAATTTGTACACCCAATCAAACACAACATCATGAAACCCACTTCTGTTTTTGTAACCTCAATCGTAATGGCCTTCCTGCTTTTCTGCCCTGATCTCTCGATGTCTCAGGAAAAGCACATGCTTGTGAGGATCAGCGGTTCTATGCAGTCCATTTCCGGTGCCCTTGCGGCGCAGGACCTGCATCTTGACCACGCAGTCAGAAAGGAAAATTTTACTGAAGTCTGGATATCGGAATCCGAACTTGATGCCGTTAAGAGATCTGGCATTGCGTATCAGGTGGTTATTCCGGACTGGGACACATACTATGCATCACTTCCCAAAATGAGTAATGCGGAAATTTCAAAAACGCTGGAATACACCCGCGATGCCTACAACATCTCCCATTCAATCTACGGTACAATGGGCGGATTCCTCAGATGGAATGAAGTGATCGCAAAGCTTGATTCAATGAGGACAGAGTATCCCAACCTCATCTCCGTTAAGTTCTCTATTGGAAACACTGTCGAATCGAGGCCGATATGGACAGTGAGAGTAACCAAGAACCCCGATTTCCCGACAGGCAGGCCGGAAGTATGGTACCATGCGATGATACACTGCCGTGAACCGGAGAGCATGCAGCACATGATCTTTTACATTTACTGGCTGCTTGAGAATTACGGCATTGATCCGATTGCAACTTACATACTTGAGAACAGGGAATTGTATTTCACTCCCGTGCTGAATCCCGACGGATATGTGTACAACGAAACAACCAATCCGAACGGCGGAGGCATGTGGCGAAAGAACCGGCGCAACAACGGCACAAGCTACGGGATCGACCTGAACAGAAACTACGGCATCAGGCAGTACTGGAATTCTTCCAATAACGGTTCCAGCACTACTCCGTCCAGCGATACTTACAGAGGTACGTCTCCTTTCTCTGAACCGGAAACCATGGCCGCCATGAATTTTGTGAACAGCAGAAACTTCAATGCTGTGATGGGTTCACATACATACGGCAATTACATAATTAAACCCTGGGCATGGCAGGATCCTACGCCTACTCCGGATGATGCAAAGTTTAATGAGTATCTTGCCGACATGTCTGCAACCAACGGATACACTACCGGAACTCCAACACAGACAGTGGGTTATGCAGTGCGCGGAAGTGCGGATGACTGGTATTACAATGATTCTGTCCACAGTCCGCACAGAATAATCGCAGTCACTCCCGAAACCGGCACAACGGGTTTCTGGCCTACACAGGCGGAGATAATTCCGCTCGCAGAAGGGATGCTGTTCTCCAACAGGTATATGGCGCTGATAGGCGGAGCTTATGTTGCTCCATCTTCGAACACTTTCAGCAAGCAAACCTATACAGCCGGTGAATCAGGAACTTTCAAGTCCGTATTCAAGAACAAAGGTGTTCTTACGGCTTCAAATGTGACCGTGTCACTCAAATCAGGATCTTATTACCTCTCCGTCCCGATCGATGTGTTCGGTTACTCATCGCTTGCATCATTCCAGAAAGACAGTGCGAACTTCGGCTTTACAATTTCTCCTGCGGTGCCTGTTAACTCGGCCATGCCGGCTTTGTATTCCATTAAGCAGGGGAATGACACTGTTTACAAGGAGAAAAAGTATGTAACTGTCGGCAATGGAACTGTAACAATTGCAGACAGCGCGGAGAACGGACTTGGCAACTGGACTACAAACCAGGGATGGGCAACCACAACATCACAGTATTACTCGGCAACAAGGTCGTTCACGGACAGTCCTTCAGGCAATTATGTGAACGGCGCAAACAACTCACTCACACTTTCATCGCCTCTGAATACAACACTGAAGCCGGTTGTGATACTGAGCTTCTGGCATAAGTATGCAACAGAAGCCGGTTATGATTTCTGCTATGTTGAAACTTCCACAGACAACGGTTCTTCTTGGACAACCGTGAAGTCATATAACGGGATCCAGTCAGCATGGACAAATCAAACCATTGACCTCACGAATTACGCAAATGCTTCATCACAGTTCAAGATAAGGTTCAGATTGTTCGCTGATGCAGGAGTTGTTGCTGACGGCTGGTATGTGGACAATATTAAGATCAATTCATACACATTGCTTGAAAACGCGGTTCAGACAAATCTGAATCTGAAGTTTATCCCTCAGGCATTTGTCAACAATCCCGGTCAGCTCAATCAAAGAGATACATTTGCTGTGAGCCTGCGTTCTTCCGTATCACCTTACAACATTGTAGAGACGTCATTGGCGGTTATTGATTCTGTTACATTTACGGGAAGTTTCACTTTCAGCAACGTTCCGACCGGTGCATATTACATTGCAGTGCGTCACAGAAATACTATTGAAACATGGAGCAAAGCCGGCGGCGAAGCCGTAACATTCGGCAGTCCTTTCAGCTATGATTTCACAGCCGCACAGTCAAATGCTTACGGAAGTAATCAGGTGCTTACACTTTCCGGTTATTCCGCATACAGCGGTGACGTTAACCAGGACGGAGTGGTTGATGCATCTGATGCAAGCATTGTTGACAATGATGCTTATAATGTTGTCAGCGGCTACGTCCCCTCCGATGTTAACGGTGACGGTTTTGTAGATGGAACGGACGGCGTATTTGTTGAGAACAATGCCGCCGGTTATGTTCAGAAGATAGTGCCGTAACTCAACAGACATGCAAAGGATATCCTTATCAAGCCCCGCGCAGACTGCACGGGGCTTCTTTTTGAAAGCTACGCATTATGCCATTTTGATTTCACTGTCCGGAGCATGAAAAGTATATTGCTCTAAATTCAAAGCTGAGATATGTCAAAGTCATTCATAGTATCGGCTCTGCCGGCATTGTTTCTTGCCATGAGCATTTCCGCCCCCGGACAAAATGTAAGCTGGGTGAATACGCAATACCATAACATTCAGTACAATCCTGAGTTGTCAAACTTCCAATCCTGCTCAGACCGGCTTGGAAATACGTTCACCGCAGTAATAGATCAGTTCAAGACAGCTTACGGCCAGGATTTCTACGGCGATGCACTGCTTAAGAAATACAACCCATCAGGCTCACTTGTTTTAAGCAAACTCTTTCCGGGAAGGGTGAACTTTGAAGCGCTGACAACCGACGAGTCCGGAAATCTTTATGCATCCGGCAGTTTTATGGATACGCTTGTTATTGATTCAGTGAACAAATTATTAAACACCGGAACCGGCTTCAACCTTAACTACTTTCTGATCAAACTGAATAAGAACGGCAACTTTGTTTGGGCAAAGAACATAAATTCCTTATACGGTCAATTCAGATCTCTTGATTGCATACATGTAAATGGGGGCAATCTGTATGCAGGCATTTATGACTTCAACAACGGCACGGTTTACAAATATGATCTCAACGGCAATCAGCTTATGACAATACAGCAGTTGAATGTCAGGAGCGTCGGTTCCGTTACAACTGACAATCTGGGGAACATCATTGTCTCCGGCTCATGCGGGCAGGGCAATATCACATTCGCAAATCTCGTGCTCTACACTCCATTCCCTTATAATGTTTACATTGCAAAATACAACTCATCGGGCATTTGCCAGTGGGGAAGGTTTGTTGAAGACATCACTTTTCAAAGAGCAGATCTTGCATGCGACAGCGAGAACAACATTTATGCGGCCGGAGACCTGTTTGATTCAACATGGTTCGGAAATATCCGCGCTATAGGCAGGCAATGGATCTATGATTTCTTTATCACCAAGATAGATCCTTCGGGAGAATTTCTTTGGGTAAGGGAAGTACCAAACTACTCCGGCAGTCCGACAGGAGACGTGAGAAGGGGAAAGACAAAGTCGCTGGCGATAGACAACAATGACCGCATATACTTTGCAGCTTCACTCAGAGGCACGGTGAACTGGGGTAACGGCTTCGTTTCTGAATCCAACGGAGGATTTGACATTGACCTGCTTGTACTTGATAAGCACGGTACGATGCTGAATGAGCGAAGCTTTGGTGGCACATCTAACGACAGGCCCGACTGCATTTCTTTTGATGGCAACGGAAATCTGTACATATCAGGTAATTTTGCATTGTCCTCTGCATTTGATACAATTACTGTTTCAGGAACGGGATACATAAACTCATACATCGCCAAGATCCCGTTCGGCGAATCTCACGGAACAGTTATGCTGACTATGATAATGCAGGGATTCTACAATCAGTACAATGAGGAGCTTATCACAGGCGACACGGTTCGCCTGTATCTCAGAAGTCCTTCTGCTCCTTTTAATAAGGTTGACTCGGCAGTTTCCGTGATCAGCAAGTCAAACTTCACCGGAGCTTTCACTTTTGCAAATGCTCCGGGGGGTAACTACTACATTCAGGCAAGTCACAGAAACTCTGTTGAAACATGGTCTTCGGTTCCGGTGCAGTTTGAAAGAGGCGGAACAATTGAATACAGCTTTGTCAATGCACAGTCTTCTGCTTTCGGAAGCAATCAGACTCTTATAGACAGCTCGCCTCAGAGATATGCCCTGTTCGGCGGTGACGTGGATCAGGATGGCGCAGTTGATGCAAATGATGCGAGTATTGTTGACAACGACGCATTCAATGTGAACAGCGGCTACATTCCGTCAGATGTTACCGGAGACGGATTTGTTGACGGAAGTGACGCGTCACTTGTGGACAACAACGCTTTCAACTTCGTGCAGAAAATAGTCCCATAATTCCATTCAACCGGCACCCCGGAACGTTGATCCGGGTTGCCGGTCTTTCCGTATTTCTCAGCAACTTTTCTTACCGGGAGATTCTCCGCATTTGACTTAAGTCAAACTGCATTCTATCCTATTTGCATAGTTTTGTATCATACAGTTTCAATGAAACCAAAAGAGCAGATCATGAAGACATTAATAACAGTTTGTGTAATATTTTCACTGGTTGTCCTTAGTTGCAGCAAGGAAGACTCTGTGAAGCAGTCAAAGGGTTCCTCCGAAACAGCCGGAAAAGTCCCGACCGGGCAATCGAACGTAAAAGACGACGTTTCACAGAGCGATATTGTGAAGATCGCCGTCGGCTCAAAAGACCATACTACCCTCGTAGCGGCTTTGCAGGGTGCGGATCTCGTCAACTCGCTTGCAAACGCCGGGCCATTTACAGTGTTTGCACCTGTTAATGCCGCTTTTGATAAACTGCCCGCCGGTACGGTTGACGATCTTCTGAAGCCGGAGAATAAATCAAAGCTCGCAAAGATCCTTCAGCACCATGTGGCGGTTGGTGTTTACAATAAAGATATGCTCACCGACGGAAGAGTGCTCGGTATGGTTGACGGTGCAAATGCCACAGTTTCAAACAAAGGCGGTGAGATCTCGCTTGACGGCGCAAAAGTGCTTGCAACTGTGACTGCATCCAACGGCATAGTGTATGTTGTTGATTCGGTTGTGCTTCCCAAATAATTACATCGGTTAACAGGAATTTGTAATACCCTCCATGAGAGGTTCTCCTTGAGGCAAAGATCTGCCGGAATTGGAGCCGGCAGATTTTTTTTAAAAGTATGACAAAAGTCATAGTTTCCTTGATTTTGTTTACGCTATTTTTATCCAGTTCTTAATCAAAAACAGAAAATATGAAAAAGCTTACATTGGTTCTCCTCCAGGTAGCCTTTTTATATTCAGCTGTATTTGCTCAGAATGAACTGCCCAAGGGACAGCACTTCTGTTCGCTTAAAAAGCTGAACAGCCCGCACTTGTCAGAGCAGTTCGATTCTGATTCCCCAAATGGTCCTAAGCACAGCTATGATGTGCTGGATTACAAAATATATGTTGATATAAGAAGTTGTTTCATCAGTCCTTACCCGAAGAACTTCAACGGTAATGTGACTGTGACTTTCAGGGTTGACAGCGCTCTGAGTTCTATCAAGCTCAATGCAGTTAACAGCTCGATGAGCATAAGTTCGGTCAGCCTTGCCGGAGTCAGCTTCACACACTCATCCAACATCCTCACGATCAATCTCAACAGGACTTACAATCCGGGGGAAATTGTGCAGGTGAAGATCAATTACTCACACAAGAATGTTTCCGACAAGGCATTCTATGCCAGCGGCGGACACGTTTTCACCGATTGTGAGCCGGAAGGAGCCCGCAAATGGTTCCCGTGCTATGACAAGCCGAGCGATAAGGCAACAATTGATCTTACTGCAAGGGTCAAGGGCACCGTAAGGCTTGGTTCGAACGGAAGGCTGGCAGACTCTACATTCAGAGGAGATACTGCCTATTATCACTGGATCAGCAGAGATCCGATCGCAACTTACCTTGTTGTCATCTCAGCAAAGGTAAGTTACGGCCTGAACATTACATACTGGCCGAGGCCTTCGAACCCTTCCGATCTTGTGCCGATAAGATTTTATTACAATTCGGGCGAGAACATCTCTTCCATTAAGACGAAGGTATATAACATGATGACTCACTTCTCAAACAGGTACGGGGAGTATCCTTTTGAAAAGAACGGCTTCGCAACGCTGAGCAGTCAGTTCACATGGGGTGGGATGGAAAATCAAACTCTTACAAGCCTCTGCAAGAACTGCTGGAATGAAAACATAATCTCGCATGAACTTGGACATCAGTGGTACGGAGATATGATATCACCGGCAACATGGGCAGACATCTGGCTGAATGAAGGCTTTGCCACGTACTCCGAAGCAGTGTGGTTTGAATATACCGGCGGATACACTTCATACAAGAATGATATAAACAATAACGCCAGCTATTATTTGAGCAATAATCCAGGATGGCCGGTTTATAATCCTTCATGGGCAATCACAACTCCCTCCACAAGCACGCTGTTCAATACGGCCATCACATACTACAAGGGCGCATGCGTGCTTCATATGCTGAGATACACTCTTGGTGAAACAATGTTCTTTGACTTCATGAAGTCCTACGCGGCAGACAGTATAGGAGGTTTCCGGCACAATTCCGCGGCAACGGCTGATGTAACCGCGAAACTGAGTTCCGTCGTGGGTGACGATATGAACTGGTTCATTGATGAATGGATCATGCAGCCGAATCATCCGGCATATCAGAATACATACAGTATCACAAGTCTCGGCGGAGGGTCTTGGAGAGTCAGGTTCACGGCAAATCAGACGCAGACAAACACTCCGTTCCACAAGATGCCTCTGACCCTGAAGATCTCTTTCACTTCGGGCGCAGATTCTCTCGTGAGAGTGATTAATGATGTCAACAATCAGGCCTTTGATCTGATCTTTGATCGTCAGCCCACAGCGCTTGTATTTGATCCTTCAAATGACATAGTGCTCAAGACGGCAACGACTACTCTTACAACAGCGCCGGCGGGAATCACAGAGTCTTCAACGGAAACAAGCGACAGGTATATCTCTTACCGCAAGTACGCAGGAGATGTCAACAATGACGGATTCATAAATTCCGAAGACGTCTCGGCAGTGGAGAGAGATATGATTAACGGAGTAACAGGATACGTTACGACCGACCTCAATCTTGACGGAGCTGTTGATGCAACTGATGTTGCAATTGCCGCCAACATTGCTTCCGTTAATTTTCTGATCTCGGTACCATAGGGCGCAGGATCAGCTTAAGAATAAATAATGAGGAGGAGCTGCAAAAAGGGCTCCTCCTTAAGATTGCCGGATCAAGCGCAATCAAGAGAATGTCTGCAAACATCCGGAAATACAAAGCGAACTGCACTCTCATTCAACTCAACTTAAAAACGGCAATTATGAAAAGGCATATGCTGATTCTTCTGATCCAGGTAATAATGTATTCAGTTGCTTTTGCTCAGAACAATCAGTCCAAAGGCGAGCACTTCTGCGCGATCAAGAAGCTCAATGGCTTCAATCTGAACAGGATGTCTTATGCGGATTCAGATTCACCAAACAATCCTGTCCACAGTTATGACGTGCTGGACTATAAGATCTACATTGACATAAGAAATTGCTTCATAAGTCCCTATCCGAAAAATTTTACCGGAAATGTAATAGTGAAATTCAGGGTTGACAGCACTCTCAATTCGATAAAGCTCAATGCCGTCAACACCTCGATCACAGTGAGCTCGGTCAGCATGGCAGGTGTAAGCTTCACTCACTCATCCAACATTCTGACTGTCACGCTTGACAGGACTTACAACGCGGGTGAAGTTGCTGAGGTAATGATCAACTACACCCATCAGAATGTATCTGACAATGCGTTCTTTGCGGGCAGTGGATTTGTATTCACTGACTGCGAGCCGGAAGGTGCGCGCAAGTGGTTCCCTTGCTGGGATAAGCCAAGCGACAAGGCAACTCTCGATCTTACGGCAAGAGTGAAGGGCAATGCGCGGCTCGGTTCAAACGGCAGACTCGCCGATTCGACAGTTAGCGGTGATACAGCTTATTACCACTGGATCAGCAGAGATCCGATTGCGACATACCTGATGGTGATCACTGCTAAGACGGGCTACAACATAAACATTATCAAGTGGCCGAGGCCGTCAAATCCGTCTGACAGTGTCCCGATAAGATTCTATTACAATTCCGGCGAGAACATCACATCTGCAAAGACAATGGTCTATAACATGACCACGCATTTCTCAAACAGGTTCGGGGAGTATCCGTTTGAGAAGAACGGATTTGCAACTCTCGGAAGCCAGTTTGTGTGGGGCGGGATGGAGAACCAGACGCTTACGAGTTTGT
The DNA here is from genome assembly GCA_964615795.1 of uncultured Ignavibacteriaceae bacterium. GTDB lineage: Bacteria > Bacteroidota > Ignavibacteria > Tepidaquicellales > Tepidaquicellaceae > JADJAH01. The sequence goes on along the minus strand of CAZTQR010000002.1, from coordinate 18,361 downwards.
GCACAAATTGCTGGATCGAGTACATACTTGCTCATGAATACGGGCATCAATGGTACGGCGATCTGATCTCTCCCGCTACATGGGCAGACATTTGGCTCAATGAAGGATTTGCCACATACTCTGAAGCAATATGGTTTGAATACGCGGGAGGATACACAGCCTACAAGAACGACATCAACGGAGACGCAACGTATTACCTTAACAACAATCCCGGATGGGCGATCTACAATCCGCAGTGGGCGATAGTTACGCCACCCACAAGCGAGTTGTTCAATACAGCCATGACCTATTACAAGGGAGCTTGCGTTCTTCACATGCTCAGATACACGCTCGGCGATTCCGTATTCTTCAGCTTTATGAAGTCCTACGCAATGGACAGCCTCGGGGGATTCAAACACAACTCCGCAACAACTGACGATGTCACAGCCAAGTTGTCATCAGTAGTGGGGGAGGATATGACGTGGTTCATTGATCAATGGGTGAAACAGCCGAATCATCCTGTTTACCAGAACTACTACAGCATAAACCCGCTGGGCGGCGGTAACTGGAGGCTTAGATTCACGGCAAATCAAACGCAGTCCAATTCACCGTTCCATAAAATGCCATTAACAGTCAGAGTATCCTTCACTTCAGGAAGTGACTCAACGATCAGATTCATGAATGATGTGAACAACCAGTCATTCGCGTTCTTATTCACCCGTCAGCCGACTGCCCTTGTCTTTGATCCCGGAAATGACATTGTGCTGAAGACTGCAACTACAACTCTTCTTCCCTCGTCAGTTCCTTCTACGATCAGATTCATTCCGCAGGGTTTGTATGATATTGTAAACAACTGGCTGAGAATGAAAGATACCGTTAGGATCTTTTTGAGGAATACGACATCGCCGTATTCAATTGTTGACTCTGCTACCGCAATACCGGATTCTGTCACATTTGGCAGTACAGTTACTTTCCTGAATGCAAACAGCGGAGTTTATTATGTTGAGGTCAGGCACAGAAACTCGATCGAAACCTGGAGCAAGCCCGGCGGAGAGTCGTATACACTCGGCGCTCCTTTCACTTATGATTTCACAACGGCACAGACGCAGGCGTACGGAAGCAATATGGTACTTGCAGGAGCACGATACTGCATCTACAGTGGCGATGTGAATCAGGACGGAACCGTGGACGCAACGGATGCAGGCGCTGTTGATAATGATGCCGCAAATTACGCTTCGGGTTACCTTCCAACTGATGTTAACGGAGACGGAGCGGTGGATGCTACCGACCTGGCTCTCACAGATAACAATGCAGCCAACTTCATATCAAGGATTACCCCGTGATTTGACTCAATGCGGCAATTGATCAAAAATCAGATTGTCATGCAGAGGCTGAGTTGTCAGTTTCTGCATGACACTGAACTTTTTAAACAGGCGGATATTCAGATCCGCTAAAAAGTAAATCAATCATGACTAAAGTACTTAAAGCAATTATGAGCGGAAGATTCTCAGTATTCTTTTTTGCCAATGCGGTCTTCCTGTTCCTTGTTTGCTCATCAGCTAATGCGCAGTTCTGGTCTTCTATGGGAGGCGGTATGAACGGGTGGGTCTATTCAACCACTGTTTACAACGGAAAACTCATTGCAGGAGGAAGTTTCGGTTTTGCGGGCGGTGTTGCTGCAAATAATATCGCTCAATGGGACGGTTATTCGTGGCAGCCTCTAGGAGCAGGTGTCAATGGACAGGTTGATGCTCTGACCGTTTATAATGGCGAACTGATTGCAGGCGGTAGATTTACAGTTGCAGGAGATGTTGAGGTCAGATTTCTCGCAAAGTGGGATGGCACTGAGTGGACAGATGTAAACGGTGATATGGGTAACATTGTTGTATCGCTTGCAGTTTATCAGAACAAGTTGATCGTGGGGGGATACTTCAGGGACGCGGACGGATTTCCTGCGAATTATATTGTAGGATTTGACGGGGAGTGGTTCAACCTTGGAAGCGGTATGGGAGGTTCTCAGGGACAGGTAATGGCACTGACTGTACATAACAATGAATTATATGCCGGTGGATTTTTTACTTCAGCAGGTGGTATTGGCGCAAATCATATTGCAAAGTGGAACGGCAGTACCTGGTCAAGCCTTGGATCCGGAATTAGCAACATAGTCTATTCCCTTACTTCTTATAACGGGAGTCTCATAGCCGGTGGCTTGTTTCTTAGCGCCGGCGGCATAAGTGCAAATCACATTGCCAGTTGGAACGGTACACAATGGTCTGCGCTTGGCTCAGGAATGTCTGGGACTTTCTATCAGTATGTGTTTGCATTAATTACCCTCGGTGACAGACTGATCGCGGGAGGATTGTTTACGACTGCCGGAGGAGTTCAGGTCAACGGAATTGCACAATGGGATGGTTCGTCCTGGGATGGTGTAGCCGGTGGGTTTTTCAACGGAGGCGCGAATGCCTGCGGTGCATTCACACTTGCGAATTACTCTTCGGGATTTGTAGCCGGGGGATTGTTTACAACAGCCGGATCAGTGGGTGTGGGAAATATTGCTATGTATGACGAACCGTTGCCCGGGACGATAAATGTATCTGTGGCTACGGAAGGATTTTACGATCCCGTCACCAGCAAGATGAACATGACAGACCAGTTTACACTCAATTTGTACGGAGCTAACTTCCCTTACCCACTGGTTGAACAATTAACTGCTTCCGTTGACTCAGTCACTTTGACAGGGACTTTTAATTTCGTCAATGTTTCCAGCGGTTCATATTATCTGGGACTGGTACACCGGAATTGTATTGAAACCTGGAGCTCATATCCCGTGAGCTATGTAGGGGGTAATTCAGTAAATTACAGCTTTCTAACATCTCAGTCTCAGGCGTTCGGAAACAATCTGAAGCAAATTGATTCATCGCCCGTGCAGTTCGGAATATACAGCGGGGATGTGAATCAGGATTGGGTTATAGACGGAAGTGATGCAAGCCTTATTGACAATGACGCATTCGAATTCATATCAGGATATGTGGATACTGACCTGACGGGGGATTTCATTGTTGACGGGAGTGATGCATCAATTGCAGACAACAATGCATTTGCATTCATTGGCGTCATTACTCCGTGAGAATTCTGTAATAAGATCCCAGTCCGGCTTGTGGATAACTTGTTACCTCATCTGAGTTCTTACAGATCTTCGGATAAGAATCAATATTGCCTGATAGTTTCTTTGGGCAGATTGCTCAACTATAAATTTATCAGGCCCGGTTCAAATAATGCTATTTCTGGGTTTGTAAGCGCCGTTGTCCCATAGGCAATTACTGCTGAGAGTTGGATTAGAATTCTACAAATCCTGTAAAATTCACTTTGAGTGCAAGTTCTTCTTTGGTAATTTTGAAAAAAATCTGAATGCCATTTAAGAAACTTCTGTTAACAGGATTATTGTCTTTGCAGTTTGTGTCTGCTCTCTCTTCACAGCCCCTTCTCGAATGGCAAAACTTTTACGGATCGCCTTCGTCGGAATTTGTCAGCCTTGCAGGCATAGCCGCTGACTCTGACGGTAATGTCTTTGTGACAGGTACGATCACTTCCGCCACACTGACCGATATGCTCACTCTCAAGTACAGTCCCGGTGGCGCATTGCTTTGGGCCAGGACTCTTGCTTATCCGATCGAGGACAGGGCTGTTGACATGTCGCTTGACAGCAAAGGCAACATGGTTGTAACGGGACTCTCGGAAAACAATACGGGAACCTATGACATACTGACAATAAAATACAACTCTGACGGCGATTCAGTCTGGGTAAGGAGATATGACAGCCAGGGTACATTTGTAATGGATCAGCCGGTGGCTATGTTCGTTGACAGGAATGATAATGTTATCGTTGCCGGATATTCATTCGGAGGCGGACCGTCCTTTTCACATGTGATCATCAAGTATGAACCTGACGGAGACTCTTCCTGGGTAAGGAAGCTCGAGCCGGGAGGCTCACCTCTTCCTGTAGATGTTACTGCAGATGTCAGCGGAAATGTCTATGTCTCCGGCAGGGGATTGCTCCTTACAAAGTACAGTCCTTCCGGAACACTTCAATGGAGCAGGTCTAACAGCGGGTTCAACGCTGCGGAAACCAACCGCTCACTGCTTGCGGATGAATCAGGAAACGTGTATCTATCCGCTACGGCATTCACATCCACTTTCGATGACTTTGCCCTGCTCAAGTTCAATTCAAACGGCGATACACTCTGGATAAGGATCCGCAACGGGCTCGGAAGCGGAACTCAGTTTCATGACGATGTATTTTCACTGCGAAGGGATGTCTTCGGAAACCTCATCATCGGAGGGCAGTCTCAGTCAGTGTCCGTGTTTCACTTTTCAACCATCAAGTATTCCGCCTCAGGCTCATTCATCTGGGAAAGAAACTTCAGCTCGCCTCAGAGCGGTGCGGGAGTCAACGACGTGTACGCTGATGCTCTTGGCAACATCTATTCGGCCGGAGGCAGCGGAGATATTCGCGCGATCAAATACAATTCATCCGGGGACTCACTGTTCAATGTCACTTTCAACGGTCCGTCGAATCTCAACGACTATAAACCGCTCATCACAGGCGACATTGCCGGCAATGTTCACATTTGCGGATTAAGCCGTGAAGCCGGGTCTCCTCAGTATTTCCGGTCAGTTGTAATGAAGTATTCGCAGTCGGTCATAGATCTGAAAGTGATTCCGCAGGGCTTTTATAACGGTATAACAGGAAAGCTCAACTCCGCCGACTCGGTCAGAGTTTATCTTCGAAAGAGCATCCCTCCGTACGAAACAGTTGATTCTGCCATTGCGGTAATTGATTCGGCCACATTCAGTGCATCTTGCAGATTCAGCAGGGCGGTAAGCGGCGGATACTACATTTCTGTAATTCACAGAAACTCCATTGAGACCTGGAGCAGTGCTCCCGGGCTCTTTTTTGTTGCAGGTGTGCCAATGAATTACGATTTCACATCTTCGGCGGGAAAAGCATTCGGAAACAATCAGGTGCAGGTGAGTTCAGTTCCGGCGGCGTTTGCGATCTACGGAGGAGATGTTAACCGTGACGGAATTGTGGATGCATTGGATGCCTCGTCTGCAGATAATGATGCTTTCAATTTTGTGACAGGTTATGTACAAACCGACATAACCGGTGACCGGATTGTTGATGCAGAGGATGCCGCTATAATTGACAATAACGCATTCCTCTTTGTCGGAACGGTATTGCCGTGACTTTTGCAGTCAGAGATGACTTCTGAACGGATCAGGCGCTCAGCTCGCCGGCCTTCTCCAAAAGCCAGTTCTTGTTAATTACTGTCGCTGCAATGATCTCCCGCTTCAAAGAATCCAATGCGAAGTCGAGTTCTCCCGTCTCTTTGCCGGAGAACTTCATACTGCCGAGTCTCTTCGCAAATTGAATGAACTTTGTCAGAAGCTCTTTGGCGCTACCGGAAAGTTCGCGGTTGCTCTTGAGGTTTGTGAGTGAATCCAGAACGGATCTGAACTGATCCTCATAACCTGACTCGTAAAATATCATGGCTTCATATCGCTTTACGGTCATCTTATCCATCAAATTCAGTATCCTTATCTTTGAAAGGTGTTCGAGCGCTATCTCCGGCTCTTTCTTCTTCATGTGCAATGTCACTAACGCATACTCATAGTATTGCTCCCTGAACTCCGGCCTCAGATGCTTCCTGAAATCGGTAATGAATGTTTCCGCCCATTCATATTCCCCTTCATTGCATGCACTGCTGACAGCAATTACGTAAGTGTACTGGTTCACAAACCCGTCGGTCTCAGCAAGTATCGCGCCGGTATCAACCAGGAGTGAAATATTGTCAAACACCTCTTTGTTGTACGATGTCTTTCCGTTCAGCAGCATTGTGTTGCTGTAATTGAGCAATCCCGTAATCAACTTGTGCAGGTAGCCAAGACTGAATTCACTTCTGTATTCGAGCAGGAGTTTCTTACAGCTCCTGTAATGGCTTTCATCCCCGGGCTCGAGCATTACATAAAGTGATTCCCTGATCAGTTCCAACAGCTTGCTGTCGATCTGCTTTTTCCTTTCCATAAGCCTCAGAAGATCATAGACCTCGTCTTTGTCAATTTCCAGATTGTTGTATGAGCCTGACATTAGGATGGAGCTGTAACGTTCCGCTGAAGACAGTATGTAGAACATTGTCAGATCATCAAGGTACTTTTGTGCAACCGGGACGTTTGTATGATTACCGCTGAATTTCTGTCCTGCGAGATACTCTCTGACAGCCGTCAGATCCATAGCATTCCTGAAATACTCAAGGTCCCATTCACCTTCCGAAAGTGACTTCTCCATTACTCTGATCTGCTTGTCGGTGAGCTGAACGAGATCTCTGTCAACGTACTCCCATGCAAGCCTCAACTGCACGGGAAAACCTGACTTTTCGAATGAACTTACCTGAAGATACTTCTCAGTCAGTTTCCCGAGTTCATAGATCAGGTTCTTCATTACACCGTAGTTGAAGTCTTTTCCTTTGTACAGCGATTTCCAGATCAGGTGCCTTTCAAGTTTCGGAGAGTCAAATTCAGGCGCAAACTTTCTGATGTGCCTGTAGAAAGTTATAAGAGTCTTTTTCTTATTGAAGTACGGGGATGAGAGGAATTGCTCAAGCCTTTCGAGTTCATCGGGCGAAAGGGTCCTTAGCGTAGATATTACTGATGTGCCCAGCATGTGATGTCAGCCGGCGGCATAGTTTGCATGGCTGTTTCTGTGTGAAATTACTTCCTTAATTTCTGCAGCTCCTGGAAGAGCTCGATCTCCTTTGATGAAAGCCCTGAAGGAATTTCCACTGAGATCTTCGCATAAAGATCACCGAACTGATTGGCCTTGCCGTAAACCGGCATTCCCATTCCCTGGAGTCGCATCACTTTTCCGTTCTGTGATTCTTTGGGTATCGTAACATTGATCGTGCCTTTGAATGTTCTCAGCGGGGCTTTGCCGCCGAGGACTGCAGTATAAAGGTTTACGTTCAGATTGGTGTGAAGATCATGGCCCTTTCTTTCAAAAGCCGGATCACCCAATACGTTGATCTTCAACAGCAGGTCACCTGCAGTTCCTCCTCTGTAGCCCTGAGAGCCCTTTCCGGAAAGTTTGAGCACCTGCCCGTCGGCTATCCCCGGCTTTATCTTCAGCTTTATTGATTGCCCGTCAAGGTCAAAGATCTTCTCCGCTCCGTGAAATGCGTCACTGAGTGTTATGCTCATTTCTGCGCTGAGGTCTTCGCCGCGAATCTGCGCCGATCTTGTTCTCCCGCTCCTTCGCCCTCTCGTCTGCGAAGTGCCGAATCCACCGCCTCCAAACAATGTCTCGAAGAAATCGGAAAATCCCGTGCCTCCGAAATCACCAGCATCGCCGCCGTATGAGTAATATTGCTGTCCGCCTCCGGGATTTGCATACTGCGACCAGTCAAATCCGCCCTCCTGACCGCTCTGCTGGTAGTACTGCCAGTTCTCGCCGAACTGGTCATACTTCTTTCTTTTCTCGTCATCGCTCAGCACTTCATTGGCTTCGTTGATCTCCTTGAACTTCTCCTCTGCCTCTTTGTTGCCTTTGGTCTTGTCGGGATGATATTTTACGGCGAGCTTTCTGTAGGCTTTCTTTATCTCGTCCTTGGTTGCAGTCTTGCTCACACCAAGTATCTTGTAATAATCCTTGTATTCCATTAAAGGTTTTTTCCCTTCCTGAAGATTATGATAATCAGCAAAGATGCAACAGCAACAACAACACCTGTTATTCCCAGAAAATATAAACCTGTGAATTTCCTGTCTGTGATCCCCTCTGCTTTAAGTATTTGCGATGCCCTGTATGCGGACAATATGCATATCACGGATCCGATTCCCATCAGCCAGATGCTCCCGAAAACCTTGCTTCTCGTAAGCAGTCGCTCGGCTTCTGCCAGTGCAATGTCTTTGCTCATATTCAGAATGCGCCAAAATAGACTTCCTCTTTTCTTTATTCAAGGTTTCAATTTTGAGGCATAATCACTAATTTCATGGCCTCTGTAGAGAGCATCACTCAAACAACAAAACTCATTATTCATATCATGGATTACACAATTGTATGGGGCAACAACCCCGAGGAACTGATCAAGCGAGTAAGGGAACTTATTGAAGCCGGCTGGGAAACAGAAGGCGGCGTTGCCGTGGGAACGGACGGAAAGTTCTATCAGGCTCTTATCAGATTTGACAATGAGTTTGACGAATACGAAACGGGCCAGGAGCTTTAGATCAGTATCCGCCGGCTACATTTGAAGGGCGGCTGAGCTTCACATAAGCAGTTGTTCCTTGAAGCTGAGGTAACCCGTTTTGGTAATGATAATATGGTCGAGTACTTCAATGCCCATTATCCTGCCCGCCTCGGAAAGGCGCTTTGTGATCTTCAGGTCGTCGTCGGAAGGGTCGGTCTCGCCCGATGGATGATTGTGCGAGATTATTATTTTTGCCGCGTGCCTTTTTATAGCCGACTCAAATGTCTCGCGCGGATGCACAAGGCTTGCCGTAAGAGTGCCTACGGATATCTCGTCTATTCCTATCAGATTGTTCCGCGTGTCAAGTGATATTACAAAGAAGTGCTCCTTTGAGAATTGTGTGATCCTCGCCCTTACCAGATCATGCAGTTTGTCGGGAGATGTGATCGAGTCATTGTTTCGTCTCTTCATCGCCTCCGACTCTTCATGAACTTTTTCCTCAAGGTTCATTCTTCTCGCTATCTCTACGCATGCTTTCAGCTTGGCCGCCTTTGCCGTTCCGAGACCTCTGATGCTTACAAGGTCTTCCATGGATGCGTTTTGAATCCTGAACAGCGATCCGAACATCTTGAGAATTCTTTGGGAAACGCTGAAGACGGAATCTCCTTTAGTGCCTGATCCGAGTATTATGGAGAGGAGTTCCGGTGTGGAAAGCGATACTGCTCCTTTGCTGATGAGTCTTTCTCTCGGCCTCTCTGAAGCCGGCAGGTCGTGAATGGTAACTGCAAAGCAATCATCGGTCTTGTTCATGGTCATCTGTTCGGTTGTTTCCTGCGGAAAAAATGTCGGGATGGGCAGACTCGAACTGCCGGCCTCACGCCCCCCAGACGTGCGATCTAACCAACTGATCTACATCCCGTTTTCCATTGTTCTCCGCCATTAAGGCAGTGCAAAGTTAATCTTCTGATCTTCTTTTAGCAATTCAATCATTAAACGCAGTCAGCAAAGAAACTCAGGCAATTCCCTGCATCTTCCTCCATTTTGTGAGTGCATCGCAATGCATGGCTATGTGAGTGGTAAGCATGTGCAGATAGAAATCAAGTTCGTTGCTAAGCGCGTCCTTCAGAAGTTCGTCCGTGTTGGGAAGGGAATAGAGCCGGTCAATATCGCCTGCGACAGCTTCGTCAAGTTCGCTGTAAACCGATATGAATAAGTCCGTCATGGCCTGCTTCCCAAGTCCGCTGTTTGCCGTCCCGTCAGAGCCGAACTCAAAATCCTTCGCGGGACTGACCCTGCATTCGTATCCGGGCCGGATCTTTTTCAAAGCAAGCTCCGCCTCAACAATAAGGTGCATCAATGTCCACCCGGGTGAATTTGCAAACTCCAGCTTTTTCCAGAGAATGCCGTCTTCAACGTCAGCCACGAGGAACAAAATGTAATTCCTGAACCACTTTGAGACATTCCTGTAAAATGGTTTCATGCTCATCTCAGATATGGACCTTCCATAGAATATTCAGGCTAAACACATGCTTCATCACGTCGGATGAACCCGGCTTTATGGCAAGCATGATATGATAACTTATTGTCCCATTGTTCTTGCAGAAACAAATGTCGCAAGAGCACTGCCGGAAGCATCCTTAAAAGTGAGTGTGCTTCCGCTTATGCTGTATGAAGCGGTTTTCTGAATTGCATCGAGAAAACTCTTTTCATAGTTCATGATCTGTTCCGGGCACATCTTTCTTGTTGTTGCAAGCGGTGAAAAAGTTATTTTACTGCCCGACAGTTTTGCTGTGCCGGTGAAATTGTTACAACCTGTCATGCCTGATGTCTTGCCGTCAGCAGATATCTGCATGAACATTTCACTGCCGCCCTCGGGCAATACAACTCTCTTTCCTTCAAGATCCTGTATCATCCATTTTTTATCATAAAGCTGTGCGGAAGATTTTGAATCGGAGCTGTTCTTTGCTGACTTTTCTGATCCGGAAGAACAGCCGCCTGCCAAAGCTGAAATGACCAGCAGAACGGCGGACAAAGCAAGAATGGAGTTTCTCATCGAATGTTTTTGAATTTTAAATATTGAATGAATGCCGAATGCAGGCAATTCAAGTCTCATGTGAAGATGTGCCAAAATATGAACGATGCCCCGATAATTCAATTTAAAACATGTTTGCGGAAAGTCAGCAATAGCGCAATGATCACGGCGGTCATTGCCGGGAACGAACCTTTATGATTGAATAAACCTGCCTGTTTGAGTAGATTGCTTCTCCTTAATCCTCACTTATAATTCACATTGGCGCCTGAGAAGAAAAATAGGTCGGTGCTTGAAGTTGATGACGAACTTCTTGACGACATAACTCAGCTCATACACGACAGGTCTGATGCGGCCCTGAAAAACATACTCGCGGACCTGTACGACTTTGACGCTTCTGTCATCATTGATAATATCCGTGATGACGAGGACGCGCTGTATCTCTTCAATCTTCTTGACGATGAAACGGCCGGTGAAGTGATCCTTGAACTTTCCGACGACAGGCGTGAAATGTTCAGCGAGCGCCTTTCAGGTGAAAAGCTGTCGGACATAGTGAGCGAGATGGAATCTGACGATGCGACCGACTTTGTGTCAGACCTTGAGGAGGAGAAGCAGGAAGAAGTCCTCGAACAGCTCGATAAGATAGACATAGAGGATTCACGCGAACTCAGGGAACTGCTCACTTATGATGAGAACACTGCCGGCGGGATCATGGCAAAGGAATTCGTTGCAGTCAATTCAAAGATGACCGTAAGTGAAGCAGTCAAAGTTGTTCAGGAGAGGGGGGAAGAGATAGACCAGTTCTATAATCTTTGGGTTGTGGACGATGACAATGTGCTGGCAGGCATAATGTCGCTGAAGAGGCTTATCATTTCCATGAAGGATCCGGAAAGACTGGTAAAGGACGTAATGAATTCCGATGTGATATATGTTGAAGCGGCAACAGATCAGGAAGAAGTTGCCAAGATCTTCAGGAGCTATGACCTTGTTTCTCTGCCGGTGGTTGACGCTCACATGAGAGTGATCGGAAGGATCACGATTGATGATGTCATGGATGTTATGGAAGAAGAGTATCAGGAGGATGTTGCGCGGATGGCGGGAACTGATGCGGAAGAACTTGAAAGGAAGTCACCTTTTCAGATCGCCAAGCTAAGGCTTCCGTGGCTTATGATCACATTGCTTATCGAATTGTTTGCGGTGTTTGTAGTTTCTTCCCACAATGAGATACTGGAGAAGGTGATACTTCTTGCCGCCTTCATGCCCATAATTTCTGCAATGTCGGGAAACACCGGCCTGCAGTCCGCATCTATTGTTGTCCGCGGACTCGATACGGGAATTGTCAGCATCAAACGCTGGTGGGAACCCCTCAGCAGGCAGGTCAGGACAACGCTTATCATAGGAGTTGCTGTCGGAGCGGCAGTCGGGGTCATCGGCTATCTGATAAGTGATACAAACAAGCTCAGTTTTGCACTCAGCGTAGCAGTGTCAATGTTCATCTCCATAAATATAGCGGGAGTGATAGGCACACTGTCACCTATGATATCAAAGCGGCTGGGGTTTGATCCGGCAATCACATCGGGTCCTTTTGAAACGGCATTTCAGGATGTGATAGGTATCACTGTGTTCCTTACGGTGTCAACTTACATGCTCAGCCACGTATAGGATCTTGTCCGCATTCAAAAACAGGCTTAAGTATCTCGAGACTCATGACTGGATGAATATTGCATTCTTCCTTTTTCTGACCCTTGTGTCACTGATATTTGTAAGGTCAACACCCGAGGCACTTCTCATACCGGCAGTCAACATCCTTGTCATACTCATCAGCATCCGCATAGTTTCCGATTACGAAATGAACTTTCCCGACGACGAGTCCGCACCGGGCACGGCAAGGTTCATCAGGTTCTGGTACCCTGTCTTCACAATACTGTTCTGCTTCAAGGAAGTGTATGTGATAATGATCAGCCAGGGCGACACTCTTTACGACAGTTATCTGGTTTCGCTGGACAGGTTTCTGTTCGGAGCTGATCCTACAAAGGTACTGTTCGGACTCGAACATCCGGTACTTACCGAGATCATGCAGGTCATCTACGGAATTTTTTATCTGATGCCGGTTATCTTTGCGTCCGAGCTTTACTTCTGGCACAGGTACAGGGAAATGAAGTATGCCATTTTTGTTATCATGTTCGGCTTCTACCTTTCATTCATCGGTTACCTTCTCGTACCTGCTGTCGGGCCGAGGTTCACTTTGCATGATTTTGCATCAACCGACATTGAGCTTCCGGGCTTGTTCATTACACAGTTAATCAGAGACCTGATCAATTTCGGCGAGTCCATACCAAAAGGAAGCGCTGATGCAATGCTTCTTGCCCAGAGGGATGCATTTCCGTCAGGCCATACGATAGTCATTCTGCTTATAGCATACCTGTCACGGAAATTCCGTTCAAAGTCTTTTTTCTTTTATCTGCCTTATTCGGCGCTTATGATCTTCTCGACCGTTTATCTCAGATATCATTATGTGATAGACCTTATCGCAGCGGTACCGTTTGTAGTTGTTACTGTGCTTGTGTCAAATTATTTCTACAGGAATAAACTGAAGCCTGTGGGCGCGGGATGAGACCGCAAAAGAGCGGTTGCAGAATGTTCAGAAATATCTTGCTGTGATCTCGTCTGCAATAATGTAACCGCGGAGTGTAAGCCTGAAACTTTCATGAGATTTCTCGGCAAAGTTTCCTGCGCAAAGTTCGCGGATGGAATTTGAATACTCTTCTCTGAAATCTTTGCCAAACCTGTCCCCGAATTCTTTGAAGAAAACTCCTTCAGCCCTGAGTGCAAGCATGATATAGTCTTCCTTTATCTCATCATCTGAAAGTTCAGTTTCGCTTTCTACCGGAAGCATCCCTTCAGCCAGCCGCTCCGTATAGAAACCTACACTGCTGACATTGTTCCATCTTTTTGCCCCTGAGAATGAGTGAGCCGAAGGTCCGAGGCCGATGTAGTTGCGGAGACTCCAGTATTTCCGGTTGTGCCTGCATTCGCGGCCCGGCAATGCAAAATTTGACACTTCGTAGTGATTGAATCCGGCCCTCTGAAGTTCACGGCAGACATGCATATAAAGTTCTGCCTCCGCTTCAGGCGTGTTCCTTACTACACTGCCTTCCTTCATTTGCTTTGTCAGAAGCGTCCTGTCTTCATAAGTAAGAGTGTAGGCAGATATGTGCGCGGCTCCGCAGTCGATCGCTTTTCCGATGGAATATGAAATGCTGTTTTGTGTCTGAGAGGGGAGTGAGCAGATAAGGTCAACGCAGGAATTGCCGATTATCTCCGATGCCGCCCTGACGGCATCTTCTGCCTGCGCGGGGCTGTGTTGCCTGGTAAGGAATTCAAGCTCATCATCAATGAACGATTGCACTCCTATGCTTAGCCGGTTTACTCCGGCACTTCGAAGAGCCTTTATGAACTCAGCATCAAGATCTTCAGGGTTCGCTTCAAGCGATATCTCGGAGTTGCTTTCTACATTGAAGCTGTCCCTGATCAATGCGATCAGCTCTCCGACATTCTTTGCACCAATTAAGGAAGGAGTGCCGCCGCCGAAAAATATTGTATCAAATGAATCTGCAGGATTGAGCCCGGACCGTATCCTTATCTCCTTCCGGAGTGAGTCAAGAAAATCCGGAATCAGCTTTTGGTTGGTGATGAAAAAGAAATCGCAGTAACTGCATCTCCTTGAGCAAAACGGTATGTGAACGTAAATGCCGGACATGCGGCAGTTCGGAGATTAAGTTAAACGGGCCGGACTGATCACTTTATGAACTGCCCGATCCGTTCCCATCTCACTGTGCCAAGCAGATCAAAGATCTGCGCAAAGGAAATGCTCGGATCCCACGACCAGTATATTATGAATGCCTTGCCTACAACATTGTCAACCGGCAGAAATCCCCAGTAGCGGCTGTCGAGAGAGTTGTTCCTGTTGTCTCCCATCATGAACAGGTAATCCTTTTCCACTGTGTATTCCCCGCCCGGAAGCTCTGCATTGTCAACAAGAACTTTCTTGTCTGAGCTCATGCTGATTGAGTGGCCCTCCCGCATCACAAAGGTCTTCCACATCTCAAAATTTGAAGAGTCAATTTTGATCCTGTCTCCTTTCTTCGGAACCCGAAGCGGGCCGTACCAGTCTTCATTCCATCCTGCGCCTTTCGGGAACATTCTCGGGTTTGCAAACGACTGCGGCCTGTTCATATTGTCAAACAATGCATTGGGAGGATTAGGGAACAATTCCCCGTTTATGTAAAGCTTCTTTCCCTGAATGAACACAGTATCGCCCGCCACTGCAACGCATCGCTTAATGTAATTTACAACTTCCTTGGACTGAACTTCATCTCTCTCCCCCGGAAAATCGAAGACAATTATGTCGCCTTTCTCAGGTTCGTGAAATCCGGGGAGCTTAACGAACGGGATCCTGATGTCGGTAAACGGAATGTTCCTGGGGGTTGTAGCGCCGTATGTGAACTTTGTTACAAGAAGGAAATCACCGACCCACAGCGTATTCTGCATTGAGCCGGTCGGGATCCTGAATGCCTCGAAGAGGAATATCTTTATAATGAATGCAACAACTGCGGCATAAACAAGTGCATCAAAGAATTCCCTCGACTTGGATTTCGGTTTGGCCGCTTTTGTTTCTTTTGACTTTGTATCCGGTGTGCCTTTCGTTGCTTTTTCTTTCTGTGAATCGCTTTGATCTGCCAAGTTCGTCTTAAGTTATTTTATGCGTGCTTTGCGTGCTCAATCAGTTGAGCGAAAGGACTGCATGAAACGCTTCCTGCGGGATCTCTACAGAACCGATCTGTTTCATACGCTTCTTGCCTTCCTTTTGTTTCTCAAGAAGTTTTCTCTTACGTGAAATGTCACCGCCGTAACATTTTGCCGTTACGTTCTTTCTCATTGCGCTAATCGTTTCGCGTGCAACTATCTTGGAACCGATTGCGGCCTGTATGGCCACTTCAAACATCTGCTTCGGGATCAGTTCCTTAAGCTTTAGGCAAAGCTTCTTGCCCCAGTCGAATGCCTTGTCGCGGTGAACAATTGTCGAAAGCGCATCTACGGGATCCCCGTTCAGAAGTATGTCGAGCTTCACAAGGTCAGATTCCCTGAAATCTTTGAACGAATAATCGAATGAAGCATAACCTCTCGAATATGATTTGAGCTTGTCGTAGAAGTCAAATACTATCTCGCTCAGAGGAAATTCAAAATGCAGGTCAACCCGCTTTGCATCAACATAGGTTGTCGAGACAAAAACTCCTCTTCTTTCATTTGCCAGCTTCATCAGGTTCCCGATGAATTCCGTCGGCGTGATTATGTTTGCCGTGATGTAAGGTTCCTCAATGTAATTGATCTTTGCCGGCTCAGGCATATATGAAGGATTGTCAACAAGCACTGTCTCGCCGGCCGTAGTGTAAACTTTGTACTCAACATTGGGTACGGTGGTAATGATCGTAAGCCCGTATTCCCTTTCAAGCCGCTCCTGAACGATCTCCATGTGAAGCATCCCTAAAAATCCGCACCTGAATCCGAAGCCCAAAGCCACAGAAGTTTCAGGCTCATAACTCAGAGCGGCATCATTGAGTTTCAGCTTTGCAAGCGACTCGCGCAGGTTCTCAAAATCCTCAGTTGAAGAAGGATAGATCCCGCTGAACACCATGGGCTTCACTTCCTTATAACCGGGAAGCGGCTCTTCGACCGGCTGATCCTTTCTGAATACAGTGTCACCGACCCGCGTATCGTTCACATCCTTGATGCCTGCTATAAGATATCCTACGTCTCCCGCGCTAAGGACCTTTGACTTAACTCTTCCCATCTTAAGCGTCCCGACCTCCTCTGCGGTGAATTCGTTTCCCGTGAAGAAGAACTTTATGTGATCGCCTCCCTTTATGGAACCTTCGAACACCCTTATATAAACAATTACCCCTCTGTAAATATCGAACTTCGAATCAAATATGAGTGCGCGCAGCGGCTTGTCTGCATCGGTCTTTGCGGCAGGGATCCTTTCTACAATTGCTTTGAGAATATCGTCTGTGCCTATGTCTGCCTTTGCGCTTGCGAGTATGATGTCTTCCTTGCGGCATCCGAGAAGTTCGACTATCTGTGCCGTCACTTCTTCGACCATTGAGTTCTGCAGGTCTATCTTGTTGATGACCGGTATGATCTCCAGACCGTTCTCAATTGCAAGGTAAAGGTTGCTGATCGTTTGCGCCTCGACACCCTGAGTGGCATCAACCACAAGCAATGCGCCTTCGCAGGCCGCAAGGGAGCGTGAAACTTCATACGAGAAATCAACATGGCCTGGAGTGTCTATCAGATTCAGGATGTACTCCTTCTTCTCGGGTGAAGTGTATTTCATCTGAATTGCATGAAGCTTGATCGTGATACCGCGTTCCTGCTCAAGGTCCATGTCGTCAAGCACCTGTTTGATCATGTTCCTCTTTTCTATGGTGCGCGTCTTTTCAAGCAGTCTGTCGGCCAGCGTTGACTTTCCGTGGTCAATGTGAGCGATTATGCAGAAATTTCTTATGTCGGGTTTATCCAAGTGTTTAGTAAATAAAACAAAAAGTGGATTCTAAATGAAAGTTATGCGAAGTTGGAATAACTTTTTTAGATTCCACTTACAAAATAAGCAAAGGCCGGGTCTTTATCCCTGCGTCTTCCTCTTCAGCCTTTCGTCCTGAATGTCCTTCCTTATTTCGGCTGCCTTCTTTCTCAGCTCATTGAGGGATTTTCTCAACCTGGTGCCCGCGGCATTCTGTCCCTTGCTGTAGAACTTCTCGATGTCAACCGCCATATCGTCGAGAATGGTCTTCAGGTCGTTGAATTTTTCCATCTTGTTTCTCCTTTTTGGTTTTGTTTATGAGATTTTTTTCCGGTCTTCGCTGAATGTGTACTGCTCAAATATAAATCAAGACCTTGCCTCTTTCAGGAGAACTGTCAGTTAACATAAGGAATCGAGAATACGATATTGAAACCCCACGCTGTAAATGCTATGCCGAATATTATAAGTGCAGACAGTATCGAAAGTTTCAGCCACGGTTTGAGCCTGTAATCCCTGAAAATGTTCCAGATCCCGTTCAGCCCGTGATACATTCCCAGTACGATGAATGTAAGGTCAATTATCCTGTACCATGAAAACTGCATTCGTGCAAGAACCGCCTGATATGTATGGCCTGAATCGGGATGATAATGCATTAGAATGTAGTGCCCGATCATCAGAACAACCAGTGCAAGGCCGGTTATCCTCTGCATTACCCAGCTCTTTGATCCGGTATCTTTGGAAGCTTTATACTTATACATGCTTAAGAGCCCCTCTTAGAATAATTTCTTCAATTCATGTGAGAACATCAGCGCTCCCATTGCGAGAAAGAGAATGATCCCGAGAACCCATGAGAGCCGGTAAAGCTGTTTGTGGTACTTTGCGCCGTCTGCCCAATCCACGATCACGATTCTGATGCCGTTTAGCGAATGAAACAGCACAAATGCAAAGAGCAGCCATTCTATCACCATGAACAGCGGACTCGCAAAAGTCGCCATCTTTGCATTGAATGCGGCCTCGCCCTGTGTCAGCGGGCTGAGTGAATAAATATGCAGAAAGAGATATGCAATCAGCGCAATTCCGGTGATCCGGTGGAGGATCCAGGCCCAGCTTCCGTCGTCCTTTTTGTAACTCAGGTTCTGGCTGATCCAGTTTTTCTGGTTAAAAGTCTTTATGTTCTTGTATGTGGTCTGTGTACCGGTACCGCTTTCCAAGCTATGCAGGCTCCTGTGTAAATTCCACGCAAATTAAAGATTTTGGCAGTTATTTACAATTAATTTCTTGTCTGCAAAGGTTCAGCTGCGTCAATTCTGTATTAGTTTTGGGTGCCTTTGCTTTACTGCATTTTGAATATCGAATGCACTTGAACTGAATCGTCTTCCTTTGATCGTTCAATTGAAAGCGATCAACTTCCTGCTGAAAGGATCTCCTAAGCAGATGGAAATCATAAGTAAAACATTTTGGACCAGGTTGGACTCCGGCAACAATGCCGTCCAAAACATTTTCATAAAGAAGAGAAAGTTATGAAAACAGATCGAT
>CAZTQR010000001.1:0-118889 GCA_964615795.1 uncultured Ignavibacteriaceae bacterium | reverse complement strand
ATGCAAAGGAAGCAGTAAGAGGAATTCTGAAGTCACTTGGCGGAAACCGGGAGATATACTTCGTCAGGAATTCGGACATAGGGAATTCTTCCGCTGAACTGCTGTCTGTTTCCGGAAAAGAGGCATCTGAGAAACTGGAAAGATCGGAAATATCTCTGAAGCCATTCAGCTTCAATGAAGCAGTAATGACTGCCGCCGGACTTTTTGAGAATTCGGCCAACTCTACCGGCGATCTATTCATTGTCACAGACAATCAGGCAGTAAATTATTCAGGCACTGGCGGACTGCTATTGCCCGATCCCCTCAGAAAGGTGAATCTTTATGTAGTCAATTCAGGAAAGGACGATCTCGGCAATATTTCAATTGACAGCGGATTTTCGAATTCCGGAACAGTCATTGCCGGCATGGAATCAAAGGCGGATTTCATGCTTCACAATTACTCGAAGTTCGGGCAGGCAAATACCGGCGTGAAATTCTTCCTTAACGGAAGTTATTCGGGAGAATCATTTACTGATCTGGGAACAAATGAAAGCAAGGAAACAGATTTATCTTTCAAAACAGACAATACCGGATCGAATACAGGTGAAGCGCAGCTTACGGGAACGAGTGAATCTGATGATCAGCTTAAGCAGGACAACAGTGAATTTATAGCTTTCAGAATTCCGGAAAAGATCAGGGTAAATATTGTAAGCGGGTCTTCCTCCGAATCGGCCTATCCTGAAATTGCACTGAGAACATCCCAATCCTTGATCGCATCAGAGACAGGAAGATCTTCGGAACTCCATGAGATCACGAAAAGCGAGATAACAGACAACAGTCTGAACAATTCAGATGTGCTGATCATTGCCGGGAGGAGATCAATGAGCTCTGAGGAATCCGAAAGTGTTGCGGAATTCGTGAAGAGGGGAGGCGGAGTGATATTTTTCCCTTCGTCTGAAGCAGAGCCGGCATCCTTCAATGACAATCTATTCGGGCTCGCGGGCAATCTAAGGCTTTCTGACAAGGTCACTTTCGGGGAAGAAGCAGAAAAGTCCTTCTCTGATATTGATTTTGATCATCCCCTGCTGAAGGGTGTTTTCAGAAACAAGGGACTTAACCTGACCAGCGGCGGAGAAATTGCCGCACCGTTGACTAAGGAATATTTCAGAATATTGCTCTCTGACAAAGTGAAGCCGATGATACGTTTTCCGAATTCCGATCCGTTTCTTTCTGAAGTTTCAGCAGGCAAAGGGAAACTGATAGTCTTCTCGATGCCTCTGTCTTCTGATGCAGGTGATCTCGGCGCAAGCAGTATCTTTGTTCCTTTGCTTACAAGGTCGGTCAACTATCTTTCTTCAAACCTTGAACTCCATTCCAGATACGAAGTGGGTCGGCAAAACATCGTGAAACTCACCGGAATAAGCAGGCCTGTGAGAATAACCAATCCGAAAGGCGAATCAGATACACTCGGCTTTCCCCAACTCAATTCCGGTTCAGCATACTTCATGTTCCCATATACCAATTTTTCATCGTTGCCGGGCATATACACTTTAGCAGATTCTGCAGGCAGTACTTCAGCATTTGCGCTCAACCACAGTGCAGGGGAAAGCAATCTTCTCAGGATAGATAAAAGCATGCTCCTGAATGAATTAAAAGTCAAAGGGTTCAGCTCTGCAGAATTTTCAGAATGGAATGAGATCGAAAAGTCTTACCTCGCATCGAAGAACGGCAGGCAGTTGTGGCCTTACTTCATACTTCTTGCGCTTGCAGCGCTTGCAATCGAAAAATTCTATTCAAGGAAACTTGAAAGGGGAGAGGCCTGAGATCCAGTTTTCGCTGAGTATGAACCTCTCTGCGATTCTGAATGAAGGCGCACCAAGTTTCACAACCGAGTTATGAAAGTCCTTCAGAGTTCTTTGATCTCCGTATTTTTCAAAGTACCTCCGTTTCAGATCTTTCAGAAGTATTTTCCCGAGTGTGTAACTCAGATAACCGGGGTCAAATGCACCGCGCTTGGCTTCTTCCTCCGCAGTTGCTTCCGCCATAAATGCATTCTCAACAAAGAATTTCTTTGCCTCGTCAATTGACATTCCTTCGCAGTGAATTCCTATTGCCACAATGTATCTGCAGCATCTGATCAAAGCTTCCAGCAGCATCCCTATCTCAGTCTTGTAATCAGAACTACCGTATCCAAGCTCGATCATCATTTCCTCGGTATAGTGAGCCCAGCCTTCCACATACGCATAGGAAATCAATATCTTCGAAAGGTCAGAAGGATTACTGTATGCATTTAGAAAGTGTGTGTAGTGTCCGGGAAATGCCTCGTGAATTGAAATGAGCTTGAGGGTGGGATAATTGAACTGTGTCATCCATTCCTCGATCTTCTCTTCAGGCCAGTCTTTTTCCGGGAGGCTTACATAATAGAAAGATTCGTCTGACTTTTCGTACGGGCCTGCAGTGTCCATTGCGGCAAAGCCGAATTTCATGTACTCAGGCATTTCTGTTACAATGCAGTTGAGTTTTTCAGGAAGGTCAACAATGTCTTTGGATCTTATAAAGTCAACAAGCTCCTGCAATGTGGATGCTGTGTCGCTTACGAGACTTTCAGCCGACGGGTGTTCATGCTCAATCTTGTAAATTCCACCTCCGACCTTATGCAATGACTCAAGCTGTTTGATCCTGTCCTGCAGTCTCTTAAGCTCATCATATCCAAGTTTCTTCAGTTCTTCAAATGGAATCTCGACATGATCCGTGATCTTTAGCATGTTCATGAATTTGCCGATACCGAGTACATAATCCCTGCATTCAGGATCAGATCTCGAATCTATCAACTTTATGAACTCGTTAATGGACTTGACAGCGATGTCTCTTTTCTCGTTGAAAGTTGCTGACAATCCTTCGCTTACATTCATCTCCCTCATAAGCTTAGGCAATTCCGAAGTGAATGATTCAACATATCCCCTGAAGAATGCTTCGGCCTTTTCACACAGGATGGCAGGGAGTTTTTCGTTGAGCAAAAGAGAGGCCTCACGCAGGACTGCGGGAACCCTGTCAATCACTGAGATCACTGATCGAAACCTTTCTTCAAAAGGAGCATAATTTCTGCTGATATAACCGTGTATCTGCCCGAACACAAAAGCATATACCATGGGGTTATATCTGTAATCGGCGATTTGAGTTGTCATAAAGATCTGCGTTTGAAGATGCCATTCGCAGAGATCATATTCCAAACTCTCTTCAGAGGTTAGCCTGCTATTGTCTATCGTTCTAAGCCGACGGAGGTACTCTGAATAAGCAGTAATAATTTCATTCAAACTTGCTTCCGAAATTTCCGGAATTCGGCCGTCGTACTCATGAAGCCCAAGATAGGACGCTTTGTCGGGAAAGAATTCAAGAATCTTAAAATAGATCTCCCGGGATAACTCCCTGAAGCCTTCCGATTCATTCATATCAGTTCGGGTATTGGATTAATTCAGAATTAGTGCCAAGGTTCAATGAAGCTTTTGAATTTCGCACCGTAACGGATTCGCCGATAATAGAGCCTGTGAGAATACAGTTTTCAATCACAGAATTCTTTTCAATAACGGAGTTTTCAATAAGTGAATCGGATATACTGCAACCGTCATTTATTGTAGCATGAGGGCCAATAACGCTTCTTCGGATTTTCACGTTATTGCCGATATGAACGGGATGAATGATCACGGAATCTTCATGAGTCACTTTTGACTTTTTCTTCTTTGATAGTATGTACCTGTTTGTTTCTAACAGGGTTTCAGGTTTTCCACAGTCGAGCCATCCGTCCACATAGTAGGTAGTCATTTTCTCTTTTCCGTTTATCATGTGCTCAAGTGCATCTGTCAGCTGGTATTCGCCTTTAACAGTAATGTTGCTGTGCATCACATGCTCGAGTGAAGAGAAAAGCGCAGCGGAGTTTTTCAGATAATACAATCCAACGATAGCCTCGTTTGAAGCGGAAACCTTTGGGGATGCAGGCTTCTCAACAAACCTTGTGATCATGCCCGCTTTATTCTTTTCAACAACGCCGAATCTTCTTGGGTCCTCTACCTTCTTAACGCCGATCACGGAATGCTTGTTGTCAACCAGTCTTTTGAGATCAACGTCAAACAGTGTATCACCAAGGATGATCAGGGCCTCATCATTTTCCCGGAAGCACTGTTTGGCGCAATAAACAGCATGCCCAAGGCCTTTGGGCTCATCCTGCACAATGTATGTGAACGGGAAATCAAATGCAGAGTCGAGATAGTCTTTGATCATATCTCCAAGGAAGCCGGTGATGAGAATGATGGATGTAGGAAGCTTCTCCTTGATGAGTTGTTCAATAATGTAGTGTATCATCGGCTTGCCGCCGACGTTCAGAAGAACCTTCGGCTTAGTGAGTGTATGCGGCCTGAGCCTTGTGCCGAATCCGGCAACAGGAATAATAACTTTCATTCGTCAGGAAAGAATTTGTAAAATTGTTTTGCTGAAATCCGAAAGAACCGAATCAAGTCTGTCAGCATCCCTGGCGCCCGCCGTAGCGAGGTTCGGCCTGCCGCCGCCGCCGCCGCCGAGTTGTTTGGCCGCATCTGCAACAAGCTTTCCGGCATTGAGGCCTTTGTCTTTAACGAGCTCGTCGCTGACGCTGCAAATCAGGTTGAACTTACCATCGCCCATGGCCGCCAGCATTCCCACGTTGTTCTTCAGCCGCTTTCTGAATTCTTCGCTTATCTCCCTGATGCCCGCACTGCCTGCTTCCACCTTGCCTGTTACAACGCAAAACGCGCCGGCCTTTGGCGATACTGAAATCAGACGGTCTATCTCTTCTCCTATTTCCCGCGCCTTAGCTGCGGCAAGCTGTTTTTCGACTGCCTTCTTTTCTTCAAGGTATTTCTCACGTGCTTCGGCGATCTCTCCTGCGTACTGTTCCTGATTATTCAGAAGCGGCATCATGAGTTTCAGGTCGTAGGGATCAGAAGCATTTATTTTGTGCCTGAGTTCGGGAAGCAGAGTGCCAAACTTTCCGGAATATTTTTCCGGGATCTCTCCAAGCAATCTCTCCGACTCGGACAATTTCTCCATTAGATAGTGCAGTATTCCGGCTCCCGTTCTTGCAAAGATCCTTCTGGTACCTGCCGCAATGCTTTCCTCCCTTGTGATCTTGAACAGGCCAATCTCTCCGGACTTGTTAACATGCGTTCCCCCGCAGAACTCAGCGCTGAAGTTTTCGTCAATTATCACAACTCTGACCTTTGAACCGTACTTCTCACCAAAGAGCTGTTTCACGTTTGGAATTCGGTTCGCTTCTTCTATTGGAATATCAATAAGAGTTTGAACCGGAATGGACTCCATGATCTTGGAGTTGACCAGCGCTTCAATGTCACTTATCTGTGAAGTTTCAAGTTTATGAAAATGCGGAAAGTCAAATCTCAAATATTCATCCGATACAAGCGAACCTACCTGTTTTACATGGCTTCCAAGAACTCTTCTGAGCGCTTCATGCACAAGGTGTGTTGCAGAGTGATTCCTTTCAATTGCATGTCTTCGGTCCATGTCAACTTTGGCAGTGACATTTGCTCCGGGTTTAAGCTGAACCGGTCCTTCAGCAACAACATAATTCTTTGCTGAAGCAACTACTTTCAGCGATCCGCCGCCGGGAGTAATTATCTCGCCTGTATCGCTGACCTGGCCTCCGGATTCCGAGTAGAATGGATTTGACTTAACGGCAATTATCAGTTCACCTCCTTCTGATGCGTGCGAGTCTAGTACCTCAGTTTCCACGCCGCTTTCAGTTGCTGAGTAAGGATCGTACACTACTTGATCCGTGCCCGAAAGTTTTTCGAAAGACAGGTCAACTTCAGCAGTATGTTCCTTGCGTGCGCTCTTTGCCCTGTTCCTTTGCTTTTCCATTTCCTCATCAAACCTAAGAACATCAACCTTCAGCCCTCTCTCCCTTGCCATGACTTCGGTAAGGTCAAGCGGGAAACCGTAAGTGTCGTAGAGCTTGAATGCCTCACTCCCCGGGAAGATCTTCGTATCCTCCAAAGAGTCACAGACTTCGGTGAAAAGTGAGATGCCCCTGTCGAGAGTCCTGTGGAAGTTTTCTTCCTCTGCCTTGATGATCTCCTTTACAAAGTCCTTCTTCTGAACAACCTCCGGAAACACATCACCAAACAATTCTGCGATTGTTCCGGTGAGTTCAAAAACCATTGGCTCGGAATAATCCAGCTTGCGGGCAAGTCTCGAAGCTCTCCGCAGGATCCTGCGCAATACGTAGCCGCGTCCTTCATTAGACGGCACTGCGCCGTCTGCAATGGCAAATGTAAGAGCCCTTGAATGATCTGCAATGGCATTCATTGAGGAAATATTTGTGCCTTCGTACTTCTTGCCGGTGATCGAAATTATCCTTTCAATAAGCGGGTAAAATATGTCGGTCTCGTAATTGGACTTTTTACCCTGCAGAACTCGAACGACCCTTTCAAATCCCATGCCCGTATCCACATGCTTTTTGGGGAGTGTCTCAAGCTCTCCGTCTTTCTTCCTGTTATATTGAATGAATACGAGATTCCAGATTTCTATCACTTCTTCATGTCCTGAATTTACATCCTCGGGACTGCATCCGTCTTTCGTAAGGTCAATGTGAATTTCCGAGCATGGTCCGCATGGCCCGGTATCTCCCATCTCCCAGAAATTATCCTTCTCGCCAAACCTCAGTATATGGTCCGGGTTAATGTCAGTGTTATTTCTCCAAATATCCCTTGCTTCATCGTCAGTTTCAAATACAGTTGCCCAAAGCCTGTCCTTTGGCAGTTTCCAGACATTTGTCAGCAGGTCCCATGCCCATTCGATTGCTTCCTTTTTGTAATAATCGCCGAAGGACCAGTTGCCAAGCATTTCAAAGAAAGTGTGATGATATCCGTCCATGCCCACTTCTTCCAGATCGTTGTGCTTGCCGCCGGCTCGTATGCACTTCTGCGTATCTGCCGCGCGGGAATATTCCCGCGCTCCCTTGCCGAGGAAGACATCCTTAAACTGGTTCATACCCGCGTTAGTGAAGAGAAGCGTAGGGTCATCATACGGCACTACGGGAGAGGACGGCACAATGGTATGTCCTTTCCCGGCGAAAAAATCCAGGAACGATTTTCTGATTTCTCCTGAGTTCAAAGTAAATGAATTAGTAAGCATGTAAGATAATTCTATCGGCCCTTATAGGAAATACAATAATGTTTCGGCAGTCCGGATTGGGCTTTCTGTAAAAGCGGACCGGAGTGCAGTTCAATGCTTACGGTTCTTTGTGAGTCTTAATCGCGAGTATGTGAATGGTAACCGCAATTGCTATAAGGATCAGAAGGACCTGCAGCCAGAGCAGGCTTGTAAGATATAGAGAGAAAAGAATGCCTGCCCAGAGGAAAGATATTGAGATCAACTTTGCTTTGGCTGTCATGCCGTTGCCTTCCCTGTAGTTTCTGATATAACTGCCGAACAACCTGTTGTTTGTAAGCCAGTCATGAAACCTCCTGGAGCCTCTTGCAAAAAAATACGCGGCAAGAAGAAGGAAGACAGTTGTCGGCATTACCGGAAGCACAATGCCGATAACAGCAAGGCAGACACAGAGAATACCGAGCAGGTTAAACAGATGTTTGGCTATGAAAGAAGTATTGCCCCGGTAATTGTCCTTTGTCAAGAAATGAAAATGGTAAACGATAAGATATTCAGACGGAGTGTGAATTTCTATTGAGAAAGTGTTCCTTGCGAAGGAGGGCCGGAATATATATTCCGGCCCTGCATATCTTTTCCTACTTCAGCAAAGTCATTTTTCTTGTGCTCTCAAAACCGCCTGCAACAAGCTTGTATATATAAACCCCGGTCGGGAGCCCTGCAGAATTGTAATCAACTTCGTATATGCCTGCCTTTTGCATCTCACCCGCAAGTTCGGCAATTTCCTTTCCCTGCATGTCATATATCTTCAGACTTACATATGACTCCTCCGGGATCTGGTAAACAATCTTTGTTACCGGGTTGAACGGATTCGGATAGTTCTGATGAAGTTCGTAATTCAGTGTTCCGGAGCTCTCGTCGCCTATCGCAAGTATCAGCGATGCCTGCTTGAGGACGATATCATTGTTGGGATCAAATGTCAGGGTACTCGGTTGCCTGTCAAATACAAAACTGAACTGCTGGTAATTCACATCATTCATTACTCTGATCAGCGTATCGGGCCCCGATGCAAATGTTACTTTCAGCACTATAGGCATCTTGTGAAACACGGAATTCGTTTGGATCTGCCTGGCAGTGAAATTCACCCTCCACTGATTGCCTCCGATATTCGAAAAATTGTAGTGATTCTGATAAACGGGGTGGTTCGGTTCCTTCACCCACTGGTTTATGAACCATGTCATGTCCTGACCGGCTGTCTGACTGATCTTGGAAGCCAGATCATCGGTTACAGCCGCATTGTACTTGAATCCGCCGACGGAATCCTGCGCATACGATTTCAGGAAATTGAAGAACAGAGTGTCTCCGAGAGTGTACCTCAGCATGTGAAGAACACAAGCGCCCTTGTAGTATGTAATGGCAGTGTTGAACAATGTGTTTGTGGGCGGTGTGTTGATTATCCAGTCAGGGTTGTACATCGCCCATCCCGGATTACTGCCCAGATATCCGCTTGCATCGCCAAGAATATCGTTCTTGTATGCGGCGTATCCGCCTGTGCTCTCCAGCCAAAGCGCTTCGCAGTAAGTTGCAAATCCTTCATTCATCCAAATGTCAGCCCAGGTTCCGCAGGTGATCATATCGCCGAACCACTGATGTGCAAACTCGTGGGACATCAGGTTTTCACCCCAGCAATTCGGACAAAGACTGGTGAGGGTCTGGTTTTCCATACCTCCCCATGTGAACTGGTTGTTGAGTGTAGCAAAGCCGTTCTTTTCGAACGGGTGTTCGCAGAATTTCTGCGAGAAGTAAGTTGTCATTGGAATGATCCGCTGTTTGGCGCTTGCGATGTTCTCTCCGTTGTTGTAGTAGAATCTGATAGGAACGCTGTCAGATGGATTCGAGAGTTTGTGCCAGTAAACAATATCAAGTCCGTAGTTCACTTTGCCTGACATGACAATCAGATAAGTGGCAACAGGATCTTTGCTCTTCCAGTGATAATAAAGGGAATCACCGGTCAGGAGTGAATCAACAAGCCTGCCGTTTGATCCGAGTTTTGCATTGGCAGGAACTTTCACGGTCAGTTCCGTTGTGGCCTTGTCGCTTGGTTTGTCATAACAAGGGAACCACTTCCTTGCGCCTTCCGGCTCGCAGTCGGTAAACACCATCCCGTTGCTTGCATAGAAAGCATTATCACTTACATTTGCATGGGTGAAGTTCACATTTACACTTGCGGTTTCGCCCGGATTGTAAACCCGGTCAAGAGTTATGTTAAGAAGGTTATTGCTGTGGGTGAATGATGCGCCCGCCAGCGAAACCGACTGAACAGACAATGAAGTATTCACCGCGTTCAGGGCGATTGAACTGATGGCAGAATCAACCCTGAAAGTTACGATCACACTTCCTGTGTAACTCTTTGGGTAAGGTGAAAGAAAGCATTGCCTGATGTCGAGATTTATGTTGTAATTAAGAACATCAAAATTGTGCTTTGGTGTGTTCGGAGAATCTCTTTCAAAGAAGATCGAAGCATCCCCGATTGACATCTTCTTTTGAGAGCACATATCGGCTCCCTTCTGATTTGTCTGTGCATATGCAGACAAAGTGATTGACAGCATGATTAAGATTGCAGTCAATATTTTGTGGGTATTCATTTTTTCCCTGTTGATTTCTGTAAAATTAGGCATACGGAACCATCAAAAAGTATGACGCAAGTCATACTTTGAAAATAAATTTCCGTAAGGGAAAAACCGGGAATAAATTCAGAAAGCAATTGAAATAACGGCTCTCAATGCCTATTTTTGTTCAACTTAATTGAAATCAAAGCCTTTTAATGAAGAGACCGTCCAAAAATCAAAAGGAAAGCAACTACAAGCTTACACAGCAAATTACAACAAGAAAGACCCAGCCCAAGAAACGAGACCCGTTTAAGGAAAGGGGAGTTCAGGATTATATTGATTTCTTTGATGCCAGGCTTCTCACAAGATTTCTCAATGAACAGGGAAAACTATTGCCGGCAAGAATAACCGGCGCAACGGCAAAGATGCAAAGAAAACTGACAACAGCAGTTAAGAGGGCCAGGCACCTTGCAATCATTCCATTTGTGAGCGAAGGCACAAGGCACTGAACCGGCGGGTTGATTTCTTTTTTCAGTTCACAGACTCTTATGTTTGACAAAGCATAAGAGTTTTTCTTTTGCAAATCATTTTTTCACTGCTCATGAGATACTTAGCAACATTGATATCGATTCTCTTTGCGCTGGGAACAGGCCATGCGCAGACAGATGCAACACTTGTGATTGGGGATTTCAAGATAACCAGGATCACCGATGCGGACACATTCAGGTTTGATAAGCTTGACAGGCCCGCGCGACTTCTTGGAATCGATACCGAAGAAACTTTCAAAACGCCCGATGCCGAACAGAAGACATCGGAGATCGCTCAGAACTGGGATGAGTTCTACAAACTGCAAAGAGGCAGCAGCAGATTTCCCGTAAAGACAGACTCACCTATGGGCTTTGAGGCCTGGAAGTGGGCGGAAGAGTTCATGAAAGATGTGGATTATGTGCGGCTGGAAAGGGAAGGCGATGGCAGGGATAAGGACATCTATGACAGATATCTCGTATATGTAATTGCAGTAAAGAACGGTGAAGAAATAAACTATAACGTCGAGTGTGTAAGAAACGGCTACAGCCCGTACTTCAACAAGTATGGCAACAGCAAGAGGTTTCACAATGAGTTTGCGGAAGCGCAGAAGTATGCTATGGAAAACAAGCTCGGGATCTGGAATCCTGAAAAGAAGAAATATCCCGACTACGAAGAGAGGTTGAACTGGTGGAATGTGCGGGCCGTTCAGCTTGAACAGTTTTCAGAGAATCATAAGGGCAAGGATGGGTATTTTGATCTGAACAGCACTGAAGATTATGAAAAATTGTCTGCGTTCGTAGGAAAGGAAATTGTAGTATTCGGCGGTATCGGCAATGTGATGACAGACAGATTCCCCTATATATTCAGAATTCCGATTCGCAAGGACATGAACTTTGACCTTGTGGTGAAGCAATCCGACAGCGGTGTCATGGATCAGATTGATATAGACTATCTTAAGGAATATTATATTTATGCAAAAGGGATCCTCGATACTTATGACGGCAGATATCAGATACTGATCAGGGACAAAGATCAGATATGGATGGAGTGAAACAGGCAATGCGGAATATCCGATGAAAGCTGAAAGACTTCGGCAACTTGCGGAAGCAACTGAAGCAGAAGCAATTTTTCAAATGCACTCTGCACCTGATGAAGAGAAGATGAAATTGCTTGGCGGAAGTGTGCTCAGGATTGGCGGAGTTACTGCAATCAGAACTGATGCATTTCCGGGATTCTCAATAAGCAGAGTGATGGGATTCAGTGCACCGCCTGAAGATTCGATGGTCAGCGAGATTGAGGAGTTCTATGCAGGCAGAGAAGGCATCTTTGCTCTTCAGATTCCGCCTTATCTTGTAACGGACAATGTTGCGGAACTGCTTGCCGGCAAAGGTTATGCAATAAAAAACAAATGGGCGCGATTTGTAAGAGATACATCCGGGATTGAAGGTGCAGGCACATCTTTGGCAATAAGGGAGATCGGCATTGAAGAGGGCGATGTTTTCGCCGGGCTTGTAACGTCAGCTTTTGATTTTCCTGAAGTAACTAAGCCGTTGATCTCTTCTGTCATCGGATCAGATTGCTGGAAGTTCTACATGGCTTTTGACGGGGAAAAACCTGTTTCAACAGGATGCGTCTTCTTCAACGGTGAAATGGCTTGGAATTGCTTCGCCACTACATTGCCCGAGTACAGAGGCAAGGGTGCTCAGGGTGCATTGCTCAAAACAAGGATAGACGCGGCGGGAAGCGCAGGTTGCAGTCACATCACAACTGAAACTCATTTGGATAATGCTTCTTACAGAAACATGCTGAGGTATGGTTACACCTTATTGTATGAGAGAAGCAATTATGTTATCGGCGGTTGACTACACACTCCTTACCTCAGTAACGTACAGTGCTTCAGGAAACATTATCACAACGGCTCCTTAGCAGAAACGATTCTCAACTCTCCCTCTCAAAATTACAATCAGAATATCTGTCATTTACTCATTATTGATTCTTTCCTTCGGTTAGAATAATTTTGCTTCTAAACATTATTCGTTCCTTCAATTCAAACCCTCACCTACATGAGAAAATTCATACCGTTTTCTTCGGTACTGCTCTTTGCAGTGTTCTTATTCATGGGTCAGAAGTCCCCCGACAATTCTCCGAGATGGAATCCCGACCCGAGCATGACAAGGCTCTACACGCAAGGCATTTACTCTCCGTTGCCCGAGCAGGACAATTACACTGTGAGTAATGATCCCCGCTACACAATTACACCAATCGGCACTTTTGCAGTTTCTCCAAATTTCAGAGTTCATCCAAGCGCAGGCACTCAAAGCGAAACGCCTATCACAAGGCATCCGCTTAATCAGCTGATCATGCTTGCATCGGCCAACACTTACCGTGGCGGCTCCACTTTCAGCACCGGTGTTTATGTGACAACAGACGGCGGTGTTACATGGTTTGGAAGTGATACACTGAATAACGGTGGATTTTCTTTCGGAGACCCCGGACCAACTATTGACAAGAACGGCACCTTTCTTATGTCATACATTACAACTACCGGTTCGATGGGAGCAAGCGCATCCACAAATAACGGAATAAACTGGATACCTACGGTCACATTCCCGGGTGCATCCACCAGCGCAGACAAAAACCTTTCCGGAACCGATGACGCGTCCTCAAGTGCATACTACGGAAGGTCATACACGGTTTATACTGAGTTCGCAGGCACTTACACAAACAGGATCGTCCTTTCTTATACAACCAACAGCGGAACAAGCTGGTCATCTATTGCACCGGTCAGTCCTCCTACTTCTTCCGGACATCATCATCAGGGCTGTGATGTAAGAGTGGGACCAAACGGTGAAGTATATGTTGTGTGGGCTAACTGCACAACAAACGGACAAAACTCTACGGAGGATTCGCTTGGATTCGCAAAGTCCACCAACGGCGGCGTCTCATGGGCGATTGCAAAGAACAATGCAAACAACATGAACGGAATCCGTGCAGCTGCGCTCTTTAACAGCATCCGTGCAAACGGTTTCCCGAGAATTGATGTTGACAGATCGGGCGGTACAAGGAACGGTTGGATCTATGTTGTGACCGCTGAGAAGACAATCGCTCCGGCCACAGACGTAGCCGACGTGATTCTGCACAAGTCAACAGACGGCGGAAACACGTGGTCAGCATCAAGAGTGAATCAGGATGCGGCCGGAAACGGAAAGTACCAGTACATGCCTGCCGTGAGAGTTGACGAATACGGCGGCGTGAACGTCGTATTCTATGATACAAGAAACACTCCAACAAACGACTCCGCTCAGGTATTCGTTGCAAGGTCAATTGACGGCGGAACAAGCTGGTCGGAGATTCTGATATCCGATCAGAAGTTCAGGCCCACTCCGATCTCGGGACTCGCGACCGGATATCAGGGCGATTACATCGGCATTACATCGGGCAACGGCAAAGTGTGGCCTTACTGGTGTGAGAACAGAACCGGATCTTACCAGGCATGGACTGCTTATTTCGATATCGGTCCGTCAATCACACACACGCCGCTTCCGAATACTGAACAGCTTACAGGATCTTATGCTGTTAACTGCGTAATTGTACCTGCCGGTTCTGGCATCAATCCGTCAAAGACAAAGCTTTATTGGTCAAGAAACAATCCGTCAATCACTGACAGTGTTTCATTGACCAACTCAAGCGGCAATAACTGGACGGCAAATATTCCGGCAAACGGTTCTCCGGCCACTTACAGATATTACATTAAGGCAACGGACAGTCTCAACAGGGTGGCAGTTTCACCGGCCGCAGCACCGGCATCTCTGCATACTTTTGTTGCTTCAACAGATACGCAGGTCCCTTCAATTACACATTCTCCTTTGACGGATCAGCCTAAGCCGACCTGGCCTTCAACTGTTTCAGCCACGGTCACTGATAATCTCGGCCTGGATTCCGTTTGGGTAAAATGGTACAAGAACACGCCGTCTCCCGTCAAGCAGTTCAAACTCATCAATGGCGGTGGCAGCAGTTTCTCCGCAGCATTCAATTCCGTAAACGGAGATGTCAGCATTGGAGACAGTATATTTTACAGGATCTTCGCACAGGATAATTCAGTAGCTCACAACAAAGATTCCACAGCGCTTTACAAATTCAAGATAATAGACCAGTTTCTCTGTGAAGGATTTACAGATGCGGCATTTCCCCCGAACTTCTGGGCGCTTGAGTTTACCGGCACTCAGTACTGGACGAGAAATGCAGTCAGCAGTTTCGGCATTGGAACAGGCTCTGCAAAGTTTGATTTCTGGAATGCCAGCGCCGGAACGAATCAGTCAATGAAGACGCTGATATTCTCGAATTCATCATTTAACGACTCGATCATTTTTCACGTAGCTTATGCGCCTTACACCACAGGTGTTGATTCACTGATTATTGAGTCTTCAACAAATGCAGGATCAACATTTGGAACGCTCGTCAGACTTTGGGGAAGCGCATCCGGCGGCCCGCTGAATACAACCGGCACATCAACTTCTGAATTTACACCTACGGGCTCGCAGTGGGGAAGAAGGGCGTATGCTCTTCCCACAGGTACAAATTGCCTGAAGTTCAGGGCTTACAGCGGTTTCGGAAACAATCTCTATGTAGACTCGATCTGTGTTGGCAATAACTATGCACCTCCTCCGGTCATTACATCCGCTCCGGATTCGATAACGGTGAATCTGCCTTTGGGAAATAATTCAGAGCTGAGGACAATAACGCTGGGAAACACCGGCGTATCTGCACTTAGCTGGAGTCTCCGCGAACTCGGCACGATCTCCGCACCTGCGGACAATTCCATAACATTCACCAATGAGCAGATCGCTGAAATGACTGCTATGCCGAAGGGATCTGCTGACAAATTCACCGGTCCTGAAGTGATTGACGGATTTGGCGGTCCCGATACTTTCGGATATGAGTGGATAGACAGTGATGAGCCCGGCGGCCCGGTATTCAACTGGTTTGATATTTCAGGGATCGGAACTCAGATCACTTCATGGACAACAGGTACCGGCGATGACGGAACAGCAGATGTTACACTGCCATTCAACTTCAGCTACTACGGGACAAACTATACACAATTGAAGGTCTGTACAAACGGCTGGATATCGTTCAGCTCCACTGCGAGTGTGGCATATTCGAACACAACAATCCCGGCTGCCGGTGAGCCTAACAATACATTGTATGCTTTCTGGGATGACCTTGATGTCAGAACTTCAGGCGGCATATTCTACTACAACGATGCAGTAAACAACAGATTCGTTATCCAGTACAACAACGTTCCGCACTACAGCTCAGGAGGTCCGTATTCGTTCCAGATCTTCCTCTATACAAACGGCAGGATCATCTTCCAGTATCTCACGATGGCAACTCTGCTGAATTCCGCCACCATAGGCATTGAAAATTCGACGGGTACGGACGGACTGCAGACTGTCTTCAACAACAATTATGTCCACGACAATCTTGCAATCAAGTATGAGATAGGAGGAATCTCCTGGCTCTCTGAAAATCCTCTTAACGGAACTATCAATTCCGGCGGCAACCAGAACATTGACCTGACTTTCAGCTCAAACGGCCTGACTGCAGGAACTTACGCCGGAAGAGTCAGGATCAGTTCCAATGATCCGGTAACTCCAAATAAAGACGTTAGAGTCAGACTGAATGTCGGACTTGCAGTGCCATCAACTCTGACCATGATACCGGAAGCGTTCTTCAACCCGGGACCGAACAACATGAACATGAAGGACACTGTCAGGGCTTATCTCAGAAACACTTCATCACCGTATGCAATAATTGATTCGGCCAAAGGAGTGATTGATTCTCTGACGTATTCCGGTTCGTTCCTCTTCGCAAATGCCCCGACCGGGACATACTACATTCAGGTGAAACACAGAAACTCAATTGAAACCTGGAGCAAAGCAGGAGGTGAATCGTTTACCGCCGGAGTTCCGTTCAGTTATAATTTTACAACGGCCGCTTCTCAATCATACGGAAGCAACGAAGTTCTCAAGGGAACAAAGTACTGCTTCTACAGCGGAGATGTGAATCAGGACGGAACAGTTGATGCATCGGACGGAAGTGCAGTTGACAACGATGCTTACAACTTCAATTCCGGATACATTCCGACAGATGTGAACGGTGACGGAAGCGTTGACGGAACTGACCTGAGCGTGGTTGACAACAATGCCTATAACTTTGTAGGTAAGGTTGTTCCTCCCGGAGCAGGGCCTACAAAGTCATCAGACAACGGGAAAAAGTCACAGACGAATAATGAAAGTAAGAGTTCGGGAAATGATCAGAATAAGAAGGCCGAAAGGGGAATCAGGGAGTGAATTGAACTGATGCAAGATCTGATTTCCTGATCTTTGTTCGCACTATCAAGCCGCCCTGTTGCACATGCTACAGGGCGGCTTTTTTTTCGTTCGATCTCCTCATGTTGCGGAATGTGAACAGCGCCAGGGCAAGTAGGATCAAAGCCACCAGCACCTCCACTCTGAACAACTGCGATAGCGCCGAACCCGCTTTCACTCTTGCCTGAAGATTGAAACCGTCGGAGATCCCGGAAGATTGAATCTTCCAGACAGCTTTACTGCCTTCAGACTTTCCGTTGCCCGAAACAACGTCTCCCGGAAAGTTGAACTCATAGTTCAGTTCATTGTTACCTTTGGAAAAATTGATGCCTGCG
Source organism: uncultured Ignavibacteriaceae bacterium (assembly GCA_964615795.1). GTDB lineage: Bacteria > Bacteroidota > Ignavibacteria > Tepidaquicellales > Tepidaquicellaceae > JADJAH01. Next base: position 101,912 of record CAZTQR010000001.1, on the reverse strand, counting down.
ACAGAGTCCTTGTCGAGTGCATACATAAAGACATACTCGTCTCCGGCTTTTTCCCACAGTGTCCTGAATTTTGAAAAAGTCTTTGCCTCATTCAGTTTGTTAAAATCCGAAAAATTCACAACAGCCGTTACATGAATTGTGGAATCATTGTTCCTCGTATCTATCTTCAGCTCCCTTACTTCAGTGTCTGCTGATGTAAGATAGTTCCGCGCCTTTATTTCGCTGAATGCAAAGTTGCCCATCTCATCGCCCATCGAGAGATTAGACATGCGCGTCGAGTAGTGAATGTTTATTATTCCTGAGCCGTCTTTGTTAATGTGCGTAACCTGTTTCAATTCAATACACGACTGCAACATGCAAAGTGCGGCAAATGCAACAGCCGTGATAAGGCTTATCTTTTTCATCTCAGAATTTTCTTAATTTGGTTGTTTCCTTTACAGACCCGATAAATTCCGCAAACTTGGCATTATCCATTATTGAAGGAATCACCTCAGATCTGTTTTCAATCAGTAGACAGTATGCAAGCTTCTCCGCATCGGTTGAAGGCGATGTCATTGCGTTGTCAAGAATGTTAATAAGCAGTTCCTCATCTGCATTCTCAAGAGACATGTAGAATGCCATGCGTCCGTTTGCTGTTGCCGGATAAGTCAGGCCATTGCGCGCTTTGAGAAAGTCATAGTAAGAGGAGCCGTATGATGCAAGACAGGCGGCAGAAAGAAATCTTGACGCAAAGTAATCATCGTCAAGCATCTTCATAAGCGCTGCAATGTTTGCATCTGACTTATACTTCTTAAATGCAAATGCAATGTCCTTTCTGAGCATCTTTGATGATCCGGGCTGTTCTGAAAGTTCGCGCAGCCTAGAGGAAACGAGTATGGCAAAATCAGTGTCAGCACTGTCTGTCCTGATCTTTCCAAGTGCATTTACCGCCGAGGCACGGATCCTTTTGTTTTGATCCTGTGTGAGTTCAAGAAGCTGAACCTTGCCGGAAGGATCTCCGGTTTCGCCGTACAGATAACAAATGAATGAGACCTGTTCCGCCGAAAGTCTGGATGAAGATGATTGATCATCAATATACCTGTTCAGTTCTCTCTGAAACACTTCACTCATTGAGGTCCCTATCTTCTGCGCGAGATCGCGAAGTACAAGTGAAACCCTGTGATCCTCCGTATCAAGATATTTAAGAATGAAAAGAGAAGTGGCGGCGCTGTCTCCGGTAAGGTTCCTGAATCCGAAATCCTTCCACAGCTGAAACCTCGGCTCTATCGTCTTTGCCATGATAAGAAATTCCTCCTGCGAATAACTTCGTGAAGAATCAACCGGCACCTTGTAGCCTGAGGATGTGGGTACCTGCGATGCTTCGGGCATTCTTGCTTCGTCAAGAAATCCGCCCCACATGGATGTTTGATTGAAAGAACTGTCCTTTCCGGGAACTGAATAAAAATCTTCGCCGGAGCAATCCGAAAAAATGCCGATGCTTCCGTATTCTCTCCGTGAGTTTCCGTAGCCTCTCGCATTTCCGGGTTCCTTGTTCAGGTATCCGTCTCTTCCTTCTTCATCAAGAAGTATCCCCACACCGTTGGCATTGCCTGCGCCCTGCGAAAGCGAATAGGCGGAGTAGTTGTCATTGCCCTTCAGGTCATGAAGCAGTCCGAATCCGTAATCATGCCCGCATCCCTGAGACACGCCGTTGGAAGAATAGAAATCCCAGCCGTCAAAGTCTTTCAGCAAGCCAACTGCAAGATGAATGCCTGCCCCTTGTCCGTACTGATAAGAATTGTACTTGTCATTGCCTGACTTGTCCGCAGTACAACCAAGTGAAAACCAGTATGCCCCGCCTTGCCCGAAAATGTCTGTGGTGTATGTGTCATTACCCGACGACTCAATTATCATTCCGATGCCTCCGGCATAATACGGACGCACTCCGTTCCCGTATCCCTGACACATTGAGATGTAATGATCTTCATATCTTCCCAGATCAAGCGAGCGTGAATCAACAATGTAAGAATCATTTCCCTTGTTGTCGCGGATCACTCCTACTCCCTGAGTTGAGCCGAATCCCTGTGAATTGGAATTGGCTATGTATGTGTCATTGCCGTCATTGTCTGTCACCGCCCCGACCCCAAAGGTTGCCGCACCGATCGAATGATTCAGTCCTTTGTAAACATCGTTTCCGCTTTCGTCAGATATAACTGCAAGGCCGCAGATAGCAGAAGCAACGGAAGTGCCTCCACCGATATACACATCATCTCCTCCCGATTCGAAAATGAATGACGAACCGAAGAAAGCCGAAGCAAGTGAAATGTCACCGATTGCCTTATAGATATCGTTTCCACCAAGGTCAATTATGCATTGGGTGTTTTCGGAAAGTGCGCCGGCAACAGGTTCAAGTTCATATACGTCGTTTCCGCCCGGATCAATGATAATGTCGAAATGCCCTTTGTACCTATTGTCTTCTTTGCTTCCGATAACGATGCGGATCCCGCCGGAAAGTGAAATATAACTAACACCTCCGGAGATCCCCGTTTCACTTTCGGAACCGGATGCTTGAAATGCAGATGTGAACTTTCCCGATCTGAGCGCTTCATATACTCCGCTCATGAAACAAAGGTCGTCAATGCACCTTTGATAAAGCCTGTCCCTGTCGGCTTTGTTCAGAAGCTCAATCACACTTTTCGATACAGCTATGGACGAGTCCCGCGATCTGTTATAGGCAAATATGTCAGTGTTGTCTGACCGGACATCTTCGGCATCAGACATTACCGCCATTATCTTTGTTTTCAGAAACTCCTTTTCCTGTTCTGTATAGACATCCAAAGCATCGCCCTGCTTTTTTCTGCTCTTCATGAAATCCTTCAGCAATTCTGAGAGACTCTTGCTTTCGGAGATCATTTTAGATTCATTCCGTTCAGCGCGTAGAGTAACATTCAGCATTTGAAACATCTCTACGGCAAAGCTGTAAGCGGACAGTTGTGAAAGAGTGAGCACAGAATCCGGAAATGCAAAGCACTTAACCGGATCCTGCATCATGTCTCTGACGAGCGGAATGATAAGCCTGAATCCTGCACGGGCAGACATCTCATCGTCAAAGTTCACGGGAATTGACAGGTCAGACGGTGACAATCCTCTCATTGCCAATGAGCGGTCAAAGCATCCGCCGTAAAGTTCCTGCGACTTTGCTGTGGAAGCAAGGAGGAATGAAAACAGAGATATCCTGTAAAGTATTCTGAAAAAATTCATCATGAACAAGTGAAGCCATTTTAAGTATAGAGAGATGAAGAATAAAGGAATATAGACTATCCAAAGTAACTTTCTTTTGACAGCCCTTAGAACTACTTTTTAAAAAAAGTAAATCAAGATGAAACGTATCATTACAGCTGCGGCGATGCTGTTGCTCTTTTCGGCTAATGCATATTCACAGACAATTGTTGCGTCATATCCCTTTCCGAATTATTCTCAGTACAATTCATTCTGGGGAATAACGAACATAGGCGATACGCTGAGGATCGGAACCGACAACAACGGAAGCATATACACTGTAACCAAGACGGGACAGATAATTGACAGTCTCGTGACGGCAGTGAACTTCAACCACGGCCTCGTTTGGGACGGAACCGCCTATTGGGTTGCACAGGATTTCCGTACGGCCGGCGCATACATATACAGGATCAACACCTCCGGACAGAAGATCGACAGCATACTTTGTCCGCCTCTCATCGGGGGAGCATCCGGCGGCATCGGGGGTATCTGCCTAAAAGACGGCGGTATGTGGTTCACGGTCTATTCTCCGGACTTCACTGTATATCCTTTTGCTTATGCATACAGGATTGATATGACGAACAGGCAGGTGACTGACACCATTCCGCTTTTGGGAAGGCAGGTGCAGGGAATTGCAATTAAGGGAGATACGATCTTTTATGTGAATGATTATTTTCACACGACTCCTTTTGTGGATGTGGAAAGGATCTACGCTTACAGGAAATCAACGGGAGATACGTTGTTCTCATTTCCGACACCGGACCCTGACGGCGACTGCAGTCCGCGCGGCCTGCACTGGGACGGGCAGTATCTGTGGCTTGTTGCAGACAGGATCGGAAACAACGTAAGCCTCTTCAAGACACTTTATAAATATTCAATTTCGGGACAGGGAAATCCGCAGATCATTACAAGCGTTAATTCACTCGACTTCGGGAATACGATCATCGGCAACTTCACCGAAAGGACAGTAACGGTTACAAACTCCGGAACGGCAAAGCTTATCATCAGCAATTTGCAGATCACCAATCCAAGATACACAATGACTCCTATGGTTGCCCCGGACACTCTGAATCCGTCGCAGTCAAGAGTTTATACGCTTCGGTTCAGCCCGACTGTTTTTGATACTACTTCCGGACAGCTCCGCATTACCAGCAATGATGCAGTGACTCCGGTAAAGGTAATAAACCTTTACGGCAAAGGTGTTTACAACGGCGGTTTCATCGCCTCTAACGTATCTTCAATCGACTACCAGCAGAGAAGGGTCAATTCCCTTTGCGGAGGATATGTGAACATCACAAATCAGGGCAGTGCCCCGATCAGCATCAGCGCTGTCAATTTCAATACTCCACGGTACAGGTTAGACACACTTGGACTGACTTTCCCGGTTCAGATAGATACGCAAAGGACGAAGACTTTCCGCATCTGGTTCAATCCCACAAGCGCGACATCATTTACTGATACAGCAAAGTTCATTTCAAACGCTGTGAACAATCAGAACCTGCGCATCCCGCTCTCGGGCACCGGAAACTCTGCGCTCACTGCTCTCGGAGATATTGTATGGCAAGGGCAGATTCCGGACAATCCCAACACGACTGTTGACGATTTCCAGATCATGGCGATGAAGGAGATACCGGATGTGAATCAGGATGGAATCAATGATGTGATAGTTTGCTCTGACAATTACTGGACATTATGCTTCAACGGCAATTCGTCTGTTACTTCGGACATTCTCTGGCAGGTGAATACAAGAACCAGCAGTAACGTATCCGGCTCCGTCGTTTATGAAGAAGGCCTGCAGATAGTTGATGACATCAACAGCGACGGGATCAAGGACGTGATCTTCGGAACCGGAGGCAACAATGAGCTAGTGTACGCTGTATCGGGAAGAACAGGGCAGATACTTTGGACATACGGTGATTCGTCAATCACCTCAGACGGGGACATTAACGGCCTTAGCATTGCCAAAGACTACAGCGGCGACGGAGTAAAGGATGTACTCATTGCCGCAACAGGTGAAGGAGAAGGAAACGGAAGGCACTCGGCCATTTGCGTTAACATCCTCAACGGCAATCAGATCTTCATTGCGAGCCAGTTGGGACACTTCACTTACAGCGCAGCTGCAACAACTTCCGGCGGCGCAATATCTTTCAGCAGTAACGGCGGACCTTGGGGAATCAACGGATTCAGCAACAACGGATCCTACACCTGGACTTACAATCTTACCAGCGCAGGCTGGCATCTGGAGGAACTTCCCGATGTAAACTCAGACGGCATTACTGATATTGCTGCCTTCGTAGGATTTTCAGGAACAACCGCCGTGATCTCAGGCACTGACGGATCGCAGATCTGGACATACAATCAGGGTTCAAGCATTAACGGCTACTTCAGACTGGCTCAGGATATTGCGGGTGACGGATTTCCTGATCTGATATCTTCCGGTCCGAGGATCCTTCACAGGATTGACTGCCGTTCCTCGAATATTTTCTGGACAGCTCCGCTTGACGGCAATTACATTCACGGAGTTGATGAGCTTACTGATGTTGACGGCGACGGCGTGAAGGACATAGTTGCGGGAACACAAAACAGTAACCTGTATGTGGTTTCAGGTGACAGCGGCAGAACTCTTTTCACATACAACTTCGGTTCTGCAACTACAAACACGGTTGAACAGGTCTCAAGGCTTAAGAGCATTGACGGTAATAATTCCGCCGAATTTCTCGGAGGAAGCAGGACGGGAAAGCTCATTTGTTTCAGCGGCGGACAGAATTCAGTAGTTGGAATAGTCAACAGCAATACAACACTTCCGGATAAGTTCTCACTGTCTCAGAATTATCCTAACCCGTTCAATCCCGTTACAAAGATCAGGTTCGACCTGCCGTCCGGATTCACAGGGAAGAATGTGAAGCTTAGCATATACAATACACTCGGTGCACTGGTTAATGTTGTCGTGAACAGCGAGCTTCCGGCCGGAAGTTACGAGGTGGATTTCAATGCCGTCAATCTTGCAAGCGGCGCTTACTTCTACAAGCTTGAGGCGGGAGATTTCGTCGATACGAAGAGAATGGTTGTGATAAAGTAACATTAATTAAGATACAGTTAACTCAGGGCATCCATGCACTGACCAATTGTCAGAAGGGTGCGGGTGATTAACAAAATTTTCATTTGATGATTAAAGAAATTGCGAAGAACTTTCTGAAGAACGATAAGGGACAAAAACTCTTCAGAAAGTTCTACTACCTGTCGATCGAAATGGATCAGTTCCATCCTGATGCAGAAAAGGAATTCCTGGAACTGAAGTCGAAGTGCCTCCCGCATACAATGACCTCTGTTGACAGTCTTTACTATACTTACAGGGCAGTCAGGCATGTAGTGCTGAACAGCATACCGGGTGACTTTGTGGAATGCGGAGTGTGGAAGGGAGGAAACACGATGATGGTGGCTCTCACGCTCATGAGACTCGGAGATACTTCGAGAAAGATCTACCTCTATGATACTTTTGAAGGAATGAGTGAGCCGACAGAAAAGGATATCAGTTACAGGAATGAAGGCGCGGAAGGCGAATGGAAGTCATCACAGAAGAACGGCCACAATGAGTGGTGTTATTCTCCTATTGATGAAGTAAGGGATAACCTTGATTCGACGGGATATCCGGCGGACAAAATTGTATTTGTAAAAGGGAAAGTTGAAGACACAATCCCGGGAACAATTCCGGAGAGGATCTCAATACTGAGACTCGACACAGACTGGTACGAATCCACGTACCATGAACTTGTTCACCTCTATCCGCTTCTTACAACAAACGGATTCCTGATCGTTGACGATTACGGCTACTGGAAAGGTGCGCGGGAAGCCGTTGACAAGTATTTCGAAGAGAACAGTGTTAAAATTTTTATGAACAGGCTCGACAACTCTGCAAGGGGCGGTATAAAAACGGCCTGAACATTAAACGGATCACCGTTCTTTGTTCAACCGGTTCGAACATGTTCTGACTTTGAAAACTCAATTCGGTGATATGGGACGTATAATATTTTCACTTCTTCTCTGTTTCATGTTCTCACTTGGTTCAGTTGCACAGTCGCTGGACTGGATCACGGTGGGAGGAAACAGTCAAAGGAACGGAAGGACCGGTGTTACAGGTCCCGGCGGCGATTTCGAACACGTTCGCCGCAATTCACTACCTACAATCTGGGGCAATCAGATCTTCATAAGTGGCAGTAAGCTGATTACCACAAGATACACCTCGCTCAATCCAATCCGTGCAGTTCTGGCTTGTCACAAGCTGTCTTTCAGTCTTGACACTCTCTGGACCAGAAACTACGCTGAGAACGGCGTAATGATCGTGATGGGCTTCAGGGATGATCAGATCTATGCGAGGAATTTTCAACAGCAGGGTTTTGATACGATATATGCAATTGACCCCGACGACGGATCAGTGATCTGGAAATCAAGGCATACAGTTGAGCGGGGGATAATATGGACAGCCGCATTTGCCGCGAACGGCGATCTGATAGTTCCCGGGTCAGGAACGAAGTCCGTGATGAGGATCAACCGTATCAACGGAGACACTGTATGGACAAGATACAGGATCATACCCAATACCGGGGCGGAGTGCATGTGCGTGTTTGGAAACACTGTATATACATTTGAAGGAGGGATCACTACTCCAAAGAGACTGATGGCCATAGATATCTCCACAGGCGCCATAAAGTATTACTCCCAGTCACTCCCCGGTGATGGCGATCAGGAGATCCCGTTTACCGTAGGACCCGACGGAACGATATATGTTGTCCGCGACGGCGGAGACCTTCATGCGCTTAGTGACAACGGCAGTGCGATCGTTCAGCTCTGGCAAAGGCCGCTTCCGGGGCCTGTCGGGACTTATTCAACATTCGGTGTGATGAGCGATCAGGATGTTGTAATAGGAGCGGGAAGAAGATTGTATAAGATAGACAACCAGAATGGGAACATTGTTGACTCAACGGAAGAGCTTATTTCAACAGGCACTTTGAATGCAAGGATCGCCGTTGATCCGCAGGATTATGTATATGCGGGCAACGGAGCTTCCGTCCCCTCGGAGGGAAAGTATTTTTCATTTGACAGGTTTCTGAATACAGCATGGACTGATCCTGTTCCATACAATTACTACAGCGGTCCGGCGCTTGCTTACGGCAACGGATTTCCCGGCATTTATTATTGCGGTGCAGGGACTGAGATAACATATGTGTTTGACTTTGCCTCTGCTCACAACGAAGAAGAAAACTTGCCTGCAGGATTTTTACTGCTTGATAACTATCCCAACCCGTTCAATCCTGAAACTAATATCCGGATCGAGCTGAGCAAAACTCTATATGCGGCAGTCAGCATATTTGACATGAAAGGTTCTATGATCGGGGAATTCCCGAACAGAAGACTGCAACCCGGTTTGCATGTATTCAAATGGAATGCAGAGGGACTACCTTCTGGAACCTATGTATGCAGAGTTGAAACGGAAGAAGGTATTGCGGTGCGAAAGATCCTGCTTGTCAGGTAGAAAGGAATCTTCCGCTAAGATCAGGATGCCCGGCAATGAACTCTGATGCACTCATTCTTCTCTTACCTTCAGGCTGAATGCTGTTGAGCTCAAGAAGCATGTCAGATGTATTTACGCAGAACTTCTTATCTGCCAAAGAGATCTCTCCCGGATTACCTTCTGCTGTCTTCCCGGTCAATTTGCTTTCGAATATCTTAAAAACCTTTGAGCCGAGAATTGTGAATGCTCCGGGATACGGTGACAGTCCTCTTATGTGATTGTGAATTTTCCCGGCGGGAAGGTTCCAGTTTATCCTGCAGTCATCCCTGAAGATCTTCGGAGCCGGACAGGCCAATGAATCATCCTGCCTGACGAGGTCAAGTTTCCTGCCGGATTCAATCAGCTTTACAGTCTCCAGAAGAAGTTCCGCTCCAATAATGCTCAATCTGTCATGCAGTGATCCGGCGTTCTCATCCGTATCAATCTTTGTTTTCTTCTGAAGAATAATATTTCCCGTGTCCACTTTTTCCTGCAGGAAGAATGTGGTAACTCCCGTTTCAGTTTCTCCGTTCATGATGGCCCTGTTGATGGGTGCAGCACCGCGGTACTTTGGCAAAAGTGATGCATGCAGGTTTACAGAGCCCGATCTCGGGAAGTTGAATACAACAGCAGGCAATATTCTGAATGCGACAATTACAATAAGCTCAGGGGCCAGTTCGTGAAGGTTACTGAGGAATTCCGTTGACTTAAGATTATTCGGCTGAAGGACATTAAGTCCGTGGGCAAGAGCATACTTCATTACGTCAGACTGCGACATCTCAAGCCCTCTGCCTTTGGGCTTGTCAGGAGCTGTCACCACTGCACATATTTCGGTTCCTGACTCATGCAGGAGGGAGAGGGATCTCACCGCAAATTCGGGAGTTCCCATAAAAAGTATTCTCATGCTGTGGGTATGACGGTTGTCAGGCAGTCAGACTTTTTCAGTATTGATGAGAAGCGGGTAATCAGCTTCAACTATTCCTTTCTTGATCATCAGCAATTCCTTCTTCAGCTCTTTCTTGCTTTCCTCCGATATGAGATCTACAAAAAGCTTTCCGTTTAGGTGATCTATTTCATGCTGTGCGACCCGGGCTATGAAGCCCGAGAGTTCAATATCAATCTCGTTCATTTCGAAATCGTTGTACCTGATGTGCACCTCATCCGGCCTTTCAACTTCCGCCCTGATCTCAGGTATGCTGAGACAGCCTTCTTCCATTGTAGCCTTCCCGTGAGTCTCTATGACCAGGGGATTGATAAGGACAAGCGGCTTTTCGTTCTTATATTCCTCTATACCTGAAATATCTATCACTGCAACCGAAAGGCCTGCGTTGACCTGCGGGGCTGCAAGGCCGATCCCTGAAGCCTTGTCCATAGTGTAGAACATATTCCTGACAAGTGAAATAATAGAATCATCTATGTCCTTTACCGGAAGAGCCTTCTTCCTGAGGATGTTCATTCCGTATGTCGTAATAGGTAATTGTTTCATAACTATATTGAATTTCTGCAAATATAACTTTCCCCGAACTCATTTAAAGTTACTTTAACTTTTTGTTAAGTAATAGTATTTTCATTTTTATTTGTCCCCGAATGGAGAATGCTTATGGCAGGAGCCCTGAAGCTCTGCCCTGACTTGTGCTGACCGAACTATACAACATATTTGCCGAGTATTACCATGATGTTATCAGGATCCTGCCCAAGATAGTTACGGCGGTTATCGCGTTCATCATATTCTGGTTCGCGGGGAATTTTGTGAAAAGGATGCTAAGAAACCGTGACAAGATCTTCGGCCTTGGTGATGTGCTCATTACAAACTTCATTGCAAGCGTTGCGAAGGGAGTAATAATGGTGGTGGGTCTGTCTGTATCGCTTAGCATACTTGGCCTCTCAGGTGTGGCCGGCGGACTCGTAACCGGAGCGGGTGTTTCTGCAGTCATACTCGGATTTGCATTCAAGAATGTTGGAGAGAACCTGATATCCGGAGTCATGTTGATTCTCAACAGGCCTTTTACAACGGGCGATTTCATTGAAGTTGCGGGAATTACGGGTACCGTTGTAACAATGAACCTCAAGAGCACGGACATCAGGACTGTTGACGGCAAAATGGTATATATACCCAACACCATGGTCATCAACAATCCTCTTGTAAACTATACCGCCGAAGGAAAGAGGAGATTTGATTTTGAAGTGGAAGTTGACAATTCAATTGACGTTGACAAGTGCAGGGAAGCTATACTGAAAGCATTGAATTCTGTCCCTGAGATACTTAAGGAGCCGGGACCGATCGTTACATTGACTGCACTCGCATCGAGTCAGAAACTGCGGATTTATTTCTGGCTCTCTGTGGCGGATGCTGCGAGAAGCGTGCTTGAGATCAACAGCGAGGCGTTTGAGCTGAGCAAGAAAAATCTCAACGATATCGGTATTGACATTAGCAACGTCACAAACATATACCTGACCAACAAAAGCTTTGAGATTGGTATGCAAAGCGGATCTAAAAGTGATTAAAAATCAAGCCATCATACATAAATAAAGTGCAAAGACAATGACTGCAATAAAATCGGAAAACATCAGGAACATCACCCTCACAGGACACGGAGGATGCGGCAAGACAACTCTGACCGAGGGAATTCTCTATGTTTCAGGAGCAATCAACAGGCTCGGAAGCGTGCAGGAAGGAAATACGGTAAGCGATTATCATAAGGATGAAATTGAAAAGCAGATGTCGATCAATTCAAGCCTCGTCAATACCATGTGGAAATCAAAGGACGGTACGGATAAGAAGATAAATGTCATTGATACACCGGGTTTTATGGATTTTGTCGGTGAAGTAAGAGCAGCTCTGAGAGTAACGGACACGGCACTGATACTTGTTGACGCGTTCAAGGGGATTGAGGTCGGAACTGAAGCATCGTATGCTATGACAAACGACTATGAGAACAATGTGATCTTTCTTGTTAACAAGCTCGACCAGGAGAATGCCGATTTTGACAAAACGGTTGAAAACATAAAAGAGCACTTCGGTTCGCGGGTCGCCGTCGTTCAGTTTCCCGTCAATCCCGGAAACGGATTCAATGCGGTGATTGACGTTGCAAGAATGAAACTTCTGAGATTCAATACGGACGGCAAGGGCGAATATACTGAAGAGGAGATTCCGGCCGAACACAAAGACAAGGCGAACGCCTACCATCAGGCCTTTGTGGAAGCAATAGCTGAAGAAGATGAATCTCTCATGGAAAAATTCTTTGAAGAAGGAGCAAACCTGACTGATGAGGAAATTGATTTCGGGATCAAAATGGGAATGAGGGAGAGAAAGCTCTTTCCCGTTTTCTGCATTTCCGCCTCGAAGAACATAGGCACAAGGGATGTGCTTGACTTCATTTCCGAATACACCGAATCTCCGCTTGACAAACCGGCTGAGATCGGAAGAAGGCCGAACAGTCAGGATCCGATCGAAGTCAAACCCGACATTAACGGAGAGCCAACGATCTTCCTGTTTAAGACCATCTCGGAAAGGAACATAGGCGAACTTTCATTCTTCAGGGTTTACTCGGGAAAGGTACATGCCGGGCTTGACATGATAAACGAAGCAAACGGCAAAGCCGAGAGACTCTCACAGTTATACTCCATGAACGGCAAGGAGAGAAAGGAAATGCCGGAGGTTGTGGTCGGCGATATTGCGGGAGTTGTTAAGCTGAAAGATTCTCATACAAACAACACTCTCAGTTCAAAGGCAAATCCGGTTGTGCTGAGCGAGATATATTTCCCGAAACCGAACATCTCAATGGCGATCGTTGCAAAGAACAAAGGAGACGAAGACAAGATAGCATCAGCGCTTCACTCGCTTCACGAAGAGGATCCTACATTCCTTGTTCAGTACAATCCCGAAACCGCTCAGACTATTATAAGCGGCCAGGGAGAGATCCATCTTTCAACCGTGCTCAACCGAATGAAGAGCAAATACAACTTTGAGGTTGATGTCACAAATCCGAGAATTCCGTACAGGGAAACCATCAAGTCTGTGGTAAACGATGCAGAATACAAGCATAAGAAGCAATCAGGCGGCAGGGGACAGTTCGGGCATGTTCATCTTAAGATCGAACCTCAGGAAAGAGGCAAGGGCTTTGAGTTTGTGGATGCGATCGTGGGAGGCGTTGTGCCCGGCAGGTTTGTGCCCGCTGTTGAGAAGGGCCTGGCCGAAGTCCTCAACACCGGTGTGCTTATCGGCAGTAAGGTGATTGACGTAAAGGTTACGCTCTTCGACGGTTCTTACCACAATGTTGACTCCGATGAAATCTCATTCAAGATCGCCGCTTCACAGGCGTTTAAGAAGGGATTCATGGATGCGCATCCGGTGATACTGGAACCCATTTACAATGTTGAAGTGGTTTTCCCGGAAGAATTCATGGGCGCCGTTTCAGGCGACATCTCATCAAGAAGAGGAAGGATCATGGGAATGGATGTGTTCGGAAAGCTTCAGAAGATCACCTGCCAGATGCCGCTCTCCGAAATGAACGACTACTCGACCAAGCTGAGATCGCTTACACAGGGCAGAGGGTATTATGACAGACAGTTCTCGCACTATGAAGAAGTTCCGAAAGAAATTGAAATGAAGATCATTGCTGAGTATCAGAAAGAAAAAGCAGAGTCGCAGTAACCTGATCTGATACACAGATTAAATCTGAAATAATGCACCCCTTCACGCAAGATGCACGAAGGGGTGTTCCTTTAGAGGAGCATTGAAAAATCTAAACATATAGAGAATGCTGGAACTCCTGTCACAACCCGAAACCTACATCAGCCTGCTTACGCTGACGTTCCTCGAGATCGTACTTGGTATAGATAATATCATCTTCATTTCAATTCTGACCGGAAGACTGCCTGCAGAGATGAGGGAGAAAGCGCGAATTATCGGACTCTCGGCGGCGCTTATTTTCCGCATACTTCTTCTGCTTGCAATCAGCTGGGTCGTGGGACTGGTTGAACCTCTGTTCACAGTATTCTCGCACAGTATTTCCGGAAGGGATCTGATACTGCTTGGCGGAGGATTGTTCCTGCTTGTCAAAAGCACACTCGAGATCCATACACAGCTTGAAGGCGATGAGCATATGAAAGACTCGGGTAAAGGTTCGAGTTTCTGGGGTGTGATATTTCAGATCATAGTTCTTGATCTTGTATTCTCGCTTGACTCCGTAATTACTGCTGTCGGACTTGTGAAGCACGTTGAGATAATGATCACGGCAATAATAATATCAATGATAGTGATGATCATCTTTGCAGGAAAGGTCAGCGAATTCATTCATAAACATCCGACCATCAAGATGCTCGCGCTCTCTTTCCTTCTTATGATTGGTCTGCTGCTGGTAGTTGAAAGTTTTCATATCGAAGTACCGAAGGGATATGTTTACTTTGCAATGGCATTTGCATTCGCAGTTGAGATGCTCAACATAAAGGTGAGAAGCAGGAAACTGAGTGCGGACAAGGAGAAGAGCTGAGACTTCGTCCGCCGGAGTTTCATCTAACGGATGGTTATTGTGTCAGATACAAATTCACTTGCAGGATCGCCGAAGGTCATGTAATACTTTCCGGCAGATGATGCCCTGAAAATGTAAGTCAGGCTGTCCTCAACAATTACACCAAGGCAAATGCCCTGACTGTAAGAGCCGTAAACATCTACATGTATGTTTCTTCCGTTGCGTTGTTCAACGGACCACGCTGATTCTCCGCACGAGTTCCCGTAATAGAATTTTATCAGGACAGGTATGTCTGTGTTTACACCGGCTGTGTCAGGAGCAACAACATCGTAAACGTACACTCTCGCAATATCGGTATTGCTGTCTGTGATGCATCCCGTATGATGGATGATCAGCATTGCGAGCACAACTGATGCGGTTATTCTCAATGACATGGTATCGCCTTTTATTGACGGCACTTGTGCTCTGCCGTCTGATGCCGGCGGGACACAAGGTCAGACTCCGGCGAACTACTTCCCTTCACGGCAAAAATGAATCTGCCAGATTCCAAACCGCCTTCACAGGTTCATTATGATACTATGATCCTGCATAAAGCCGCCAGAGTCTTTGGAATACATCATCAAGCGCCGGACCGAGAAGCTGAGGATCATCGGTCTTTGAAGGCATGTTCTCAAACACTACAAAAGGAACTGACACCCCGTTTATCTCAATATGAGTTGGGGATGCAGAGGAAACTTTTTCCCAGTCAACAAGTTTGTACATCTTCTCAAGTTTGTCATCAGGAAGTCCGTGTTCAAGTATGCTGTCGGGTTTATTCGGATTGAAGCGCTTCCTGTTCTTTCTGAGCGATTCCTCAAAGGTGACATTTATGTAAACAAGTGCGGCGCCTTCGAGAAGTTCATTTGAAAGATGCCTGAATGCCTCTTTGTATCCGCCGTGTTCAGTTCCGCGGGAAAATTCTATAAGCGCAGTATTGTCCAGGTGAAAATCGGGCAAATCCCTCAGGAGTTTAGAATACTCAAGCGAGATCCTCTCTATGAGCAGATGCCACAGGTATTCGTGCTTGAAATAGCCTTCGTCATCAGTGTGTATTCTCGGCTTGCCGAACTTCTTTGCAAGGATAGCATCTTCTTCGAACCAGGTCCACAGCATCGGGAAGTCGTCTATCTCCTTAAGTTTTCCGATATGAAATCTGCGTGCTCTTTCCTCATCGGATGCATTCTTCAGATAATTGATCACTTCCGATTTTCCTGATGCCGGCCTTCCGAGCAAAATTATTTTTTTGAAGATATCTGACATTGTAAGCAGTTTATTTTTCGAAGCGGCAAATTAGCCATACGGCATCAGATATTCAAAACATTATTGACAATCCTGGGCTTCGGCTTAATTACTGCTTTTTAAATTATGCTTTGAAATCGTAGCTTCATAATGCCCCGAACAATTCACAATACATGGACGATATACAATCAGATGATCTGAGGCCTATGGCGAGTGCCGGAGATCCCGCGTATGTGTTCCATCACTTCATCAAATGCGGCGGCACTACTGTTACGGAAGTACTGAGATACTGGTTCAAGATTGTAAATGACCATTTCGTTGCGATTGATGAACTGGAAGATTACAAACACAGGAGAATTGATCTAAAAAGTTTGAGGGCAGGGGATTGCGTTGTAGGGCATTATGCTGTGGAAGGAACTTACCTGTTTGAACGCTACCCTGAATTATTGGAAGATCCTGAGCGTTTTCGCATCATAACATTTTTGAGAGATCCTCTCGAGTTTTGCCTTTCATTTTACTTCTATTCAAAGAAAGAAGGAAGAATGACTCAGAATCTGAAGGAGTTTCTCAAGTCAAACAGTAACCTGATTGCTTACTACTTCCCTTGCTACTACGATTGCAGGGAAGTCATGAACAGGTATTACTTTATTGGCATTGCAGAGAGAATGGATGAATCCCTCGGCAAACTTGCGGCAATGGTGAATAAGGTTCTGCCGGAGATCAGACTTCTCAATAAAACTGAAAGAGATGAGGAAGCAGGTATTGTAGATGACGGATTGAGAGAATGGTTCAGAGACCGCAACCGGATCGACTACAGGATCTATGAATATGCATGCAGACGGCTTGATGGGATCAAACTCTGAAGTTCGTAAAAGGGATTTGCGGGCTCTCGTTAATGTTTATTGCATGCCTGTTCTTGCGGCACTTGTTTCTCTTGTCTTCTGTCAGCAAACGCCGAGAGCTCAGTCAGCAATGGATGGTCCGGTCTCCGGTGAAATTTCAGGAAGCGCCGAGGTGGATTACAATTTCGTTCAGGGCGATGATGACTATCTTATGCCTACTGTCATTCTCGAACTGGGGGCTGTCCATTTTGAAATGAGGCACAACTACGAAGAGAAGAACAGCGGTTCATTCTGGGCAGGAATGAAGTTCCAAACAGGTAAGGAAACTGTATTCAGCGTTACTCCGATTGCCGGGGTTGTGCTCGGAAGCGTTGCGGGATTTGCTCCGGGACTGGAAATGGAGCTGGACTATGGAATCCTGTCTGTTTCAACAAACTCCGAATATTTTGTGAATGCAGAGGACAGCGATGGAAATTTCTTTTACACATGGAACGAATTCAGCGTTACCGCCGGAGGATGGCTTAGTCTCGGCGCGGTAATTGAAAGGACGAAAGTAAATAATGAGGCCGGCGATGTTCAGGCCGGTCTGCTGGCAGGGCTTTCCTATGAAAACTGGTACATCACCGCATATGCATTCGATCCTGAAAAAGCTGACAGGAACTTCCTGTTAGCTGTCGGGTATGAATTTTAACGAAGCAGGGATAGACTGCTCAATAGATACATAAAGGGCGCAAAGAATCCACACAACCATTCGTATCTCCATCTGATCAACTGAATAATAAGCGCTACATGTAAGCTACTCTGCATAACATGTACTGTCCGCATTTGATCAAGTATTCAAAGTCTGAGATGATAGAGGAAAGCGTCTTATGCAAAATTGGAGATATCAGTTCGGGATCAGATGTTCAATGAAACAGAAAATGAGACTCTATTTAGTGGTTCAATTTTCCTTCCGATATCCTTACTTTTGCACAATGAAATTTTTTCCCGGTTAAGGAAGTTCACCGAGTCAACAATTCTTTAATTCACAAAAAAATCAATTCTATGTACGGAGGCGGTTATATATTTGAAGAATCCAAAAACGGAACTAACGGAGCAGAAGACCCCGGCAAACTGGCGGATTTTGAGGCACGAATTCAGGCCGGGGAGAAGATCGAACCGATGGACTGGATGCCTGTCGAATACCGCAAACAGCTGATCAGGATGATCGAACAGCATGCGCATTCCGAGATCATAGGCGCATTGCCTGAGGGAACTTGGATCACTCGCGCACCGGGCTTCAGAAGAAAACTCGCACTCATGGCAAAGGTTCAGGACGAGGTAGGGCATGCACAGTTGCTGTACAGCGCGGCTGAAACTCTCGGCAAGCCGAGGGAAACTATGATCAATGACCTTATAAGCGGAAAGTCGAAATATTCCAATGTATTCAACTATCCCGCCGTCACATGGGCAGACACAGCAATAATTGCCTGGCTGATTGATGCCGGCGCGATCATAAATCAGGTAGCAAACTCGAAAGGCTCATACGGGCCCTACTGCCGGGCGCTCGAAAGGATCTGCATGGAAGAATCATTCCACCTGAAGTACGGACATGACAATGTGGTCTTCCTCGCAACGGGCACTCCGAAGCAGAGAGAGATGGTTCAGGATGCGCTGAACAGGTGGTGGAAACCGATCATGCATTTCTTCGGCCCTTCTGACAAGATATCCGTGCACACAGAAACTCTCATGCGCTGGAAGGTCAAGATGGCTTCGAATGATGATATGAGGCAGAAGTTCCTTGACATGTATGTACCGAAGATATGGGAACTGGGGCTCACAATTCCTGATCCGAAACTGAAGAAGAATGAAGATACGGGACTTTGGGATTACACTGAACCCGACTGGGAAGAATTCAAGCGCGTTATCAACGGAGACGGGCCATGCAACAAAGAACGGCTTGCAGTAAGAAAAAGAGCCGAAGAGAAAGGTGAATGGGTGAGAAGGGCGCTGATGCGCAATGCTGAAGAATACACTGTTCCACTGTCATAATTTTCGAACACACATTAATCATCTGAGATGTCGCTGAAATCGCTTGATCCGAGGATCACACGGGAAGGATTGCCGGAAACACATGATGCAAGCCCGCTCGGAGAGATCCATCACTGGGGTACATTCGAGGTGTTTCACCAGACAAAGAAGGGAGACAGGCACATACACGTTGGCTCGGTTCATGCACCCAATCATGAGATGGCATACATACTCGCAAAGGAGCAGTTTGCCAGAAGAGCACCGTGCGTTAGTCTGTGGGTGGTGAAGACTTCAGACGTATATCAGACCAATTACAGAGATGAAGACATGTATGAGAACAACCCCGACAAGATGTACAGGGAAGCCGGCGGCTATAAAGTGATGGAGCGGATCAATAAGTACAAAAAAGAACATCCCCAAAACAAATGAATGAACTTAACAAAGATGCAATAAGGGATCTGCTGTACCGAATGGCAGACGACCAGCTTATACTCGGCCACAGGAATTCGGAATGGACCGGTCTTGGGCCGATACTGGAAGAAGACATTGCTTTCTCATCAATGGCGCAGGACAAACTCGGACAGTCGCTTGCACTCTACACGCTTTTGCATGACCTTGGTGATAAAGACCCGGACACGCTGGCTTTTAACAGAGAGGAAAAAGATTTCAAATGCTGTCACCTGGTTGAGTATCCGATAGGCGGTTATGAGTTCAGCCTTATGCGCCACTTCCTATTTGATTCGTCCGAAGCTCTGAGGTTTGGAATGCTTTCAGAATCTTCCTTCTCTCCTCTGGCGAAGATAGCCCGCAAATTCAGAGGCGAGCTGAGGTATCACACAATGCATGCCGATACCTGGATAAGACAGCTTGGCGGTGCAAATCAGGAAAGCAGGGCAAAGATCCAGTCTTCGCTTGATGATTGTTTCCCTCTTGCACTCGGGATCTTTGAGCCTTCTGATTATGAGAAGATTCTTGCTGAACAGGGGGTTTTTCCCGGTGAAAGTGAACTGCAAAAAGAGTGGCTTGCGCATATTGAGCCGTTGCTTGCAGGCGCCGGACTAAAAATGCCTGATGTTGCTTCATGCAAGCCTGCGTACGGCGGAAGGAAAGGCATACATACGGAGTACCTCAAACCGCTGCTTGATGAAATGACTGAAGTCTATAAAATTGATCCGTCTGCGGAATGGTAGAAGATGTCTTGTCGGAAGAATCCGTCTGGAAGGCGTTGCAGGATGTGAAGGACCCTGAGATTCCTAAACTGTCACTGGTTGACATGGGAATTGTAACATCAGTATCAATAAGTGACGGCGGAAATATCAGAGTTGTGATCACTCCGACATTTGCGGGATGCCCGGCCTTGAAGATGATGGCAGATGACATCAGGCAGAGACTCGGCAGTTTGACTTCAGGGAATGTGGAAGTGGAAGTGAACTATGATGTGCAGTGGAGCACCGATATGCTAACCGAAAAAGGAAGGCAGATGCTCAAGGAGTCTAACTTTGCTTTGCCGGGACAAGTGAACGGATTCGTTTCAGCCGAATCTCTGATCAAAGTTGAATGTCCGTTTTGCGGAAGCAGGGAAACGAGATTGCAGTCACCTTTTGGGCCGACTCAGTGCCGCGCAATTCATTACTGTGATAACTGTAAACAGGCGTTCGAACAGTTCAAGCCCGTTTAACAGGCCGGCCCGGGAAACCGGAAGAGAATCAGAAATAGAAAATTGCCTTCAGCTCCGCACCCACACCGCTTAAGATCACGCCTTTCTGCTTCTCCGGATCATCATTCCTGTATGTGTTCGGATTCAGGTACTCGTTTACATACGCAAGGTCTTGAGTAAGGATCTGAGCTCTGTAATAAGGACGGAGTGTAAGCCCGAACTGGTCTGAAAAATTGTAGTCAAGGAACAGTGTCGGAGTGAATGCAAGGAGTGTTTGCGCTTCACCAATGTCTGTGAATGTGGGTTTGCTGGAGTTTGAGTTATAGATTCTTGTTTTGACACGGAAGCCGCCGTAATCAATGTAAAGGCCAAGGCCGTATTCGAACTTGTTCTCGTTTTGAAGGAGATATGCGAAACCTGTATTGATGTAGTAGGAAGAGATCTTCACGTCTCTGGTTTTAGAGACTCCGTCAACAGGTCCGGAGGCGGACTTGTTTCCGGTACTGCCGAGAGTGAGTCCGATCTCAAGAAGAACGAAGTCCTCATCTTCACCCATTCCGAAGCCGAATGAAAATGCCGCTCCGGAGGAGAAGCTTACGTCACCCATTTCTTCGGTGAGATAATCCCTTGTTTCATTGTATCTGCCAATAATGTAATTCATAGGATCCGCAGTCACTGTCTGGAAACTGTAGCCGCCGGCCATGTAAACGCTGTTTTCGGGCCTTTGAGCATTTGCGGCAGTTGCAAAGTAAAGTAACATGAGTGTGGCAATGCTTCGAATGGTCATCCGTCTATTTAATCTGCTGAACTTGTTTATAAATTTGGATAAATTAGCCAAAATTAATTGAAAATGAAATTAGAAGACCTGTCTGCCGAACAGCAGGAAAAGATCTCCGAATTCGGTCTCAACACCTGGTATGTGCTTGAACTCCTCGATGAATATCAGAAAGATCCTGCATCCGTAAGCGATAACTGGAAGGAGCTTTTCAGTACATTGAACCTTACCGGAAACGGAAGTAAGGTCGTGCCTGCAATCAAGACGAGAGAGACAGCTCAAAGATCAAACGGGCAAATTCAGCCGGTTGTATCCATGCCTCTTCCGGCAGGAGCAGAGCAGGCGGATGTGATACGCGGAGTCGGCGCGAAGATCATTGACAATATGAATGCGAGCCTGACGATACCAACTGCAACTACATTCAGGACGATTCCCGTGAAGGTGCTTGAAGAGAACAGAAGGATCATTAACGATTTCCTGAAGCAGAGGAACGGAGGCAAGGTCTCTTTCACACATATCATCGGCTGGGCGATAGTAAAAGGTATTGGCCATGTGCCCGTCATGAACAACGCATACACTGTAATTGAAGGCGAGCCTCATGTTATCCGAAAACCGGATGTCAACCTCGGGCTTGCAGTTGACCTCGAAAAGAAAGACGGAAGCCGGTCGCTGATTGTTCCCAACATAAAGAATGCGAACCGGATGAACTTCAGGGAGTATTTCGAAGCTTATGACGACATAATCAGAAGATCGAGAAGCAATAAGATCGATGTCAGCGATTTTCAGGGTACTACAATTTCACTCACAAATCCCGGAACACTCGGAACGGTTGCGTCAACGCCAAGGCTCATGATCGGTCAGGGTGCTATCATTGCAACAGGCGCCATTGACTATCCTGCAGAGTATCATGCAGTCACAAAAGAGATCATCACAAGCCTCGGCATCAGCAAAGTGATGAACATCACAAGTACATACGACCACAGGATAATTCAGGGAGCAGAGTCAGGGCTGTTTCTTCAAAAACTTTCCGGCCTCATAAAAGGAGAGGATAATTTTTACGAAGAGATCTTTGAGGACCTTCAGATACCGATGTCACCTGTAAAGTGGTTCCTCGACAAGAATCCGGATGACCTCGGGAAGATCGACAACCTTGAGGAAATTGAGAAACAGGCGAAGGCGATTCAGCTCATCAATATGTTCAGGGTCCGCGGACACCTGCTTGCAGACCTGAATCCGCTCGAATCAAAGGCGCAGTATCATCCCGAGCTTGATCCTTCTCAGTACGGATTCACGGTATGGGATTATGACAGGGAATTCATTACAGACGGACTTGCCGGCCTGAGGACCGCGACACTCCGGAAGATACTCGACATCCTGTATAAGACATATTGCGGAAAGATCGGTGTTGAGTATAAGCACATTCAGGATCCGGAGAAGAAGAGATGGCTGGAAGAACAGATGGAGAAGAACATGAATGTTCCGGGCCTTACAAATGAAGAGAAGAAGCACATTCTGTTCAAGCTTGCCGAGGCGGAGAATTTTGAGAAGTTCATTGATAAAAAATATGTAGGGCATAAGAGATTTTCCCTTGAGGGTTCTGAAACGATCATTGCACTGCTCGACGAGCTTATGAAATGCGCGGCATCAGATTCGGTGCATGAGATTGTGCTCGGGATGGCGCACCGGGGCCGGCTGAATGTTCTTGCGAACATTATCGGCAAATCCATGTCCGCGATCTTTTCGGAATTCGAAGGTTATCAGGACCCGCTTTCGGCTCAGGGCTCAGGTGATGTTAAGTATCACCTCGGAGCCGCCGGAGTTTATCATACGAATGACGGAAACAGCATCTCAGTTTCAGTTGCGTCAAATCCCTCTCATCTGGAATTTGTCAATCCGGTTGTTGAAGGCATAGTGAGGGCGAAACAGACATGGATGAAGGACACGGAGAGAAAGCAGGTGATCCCGGTACTGATTCACGGTGACGCGGCGGTGGCGGGAGAGGGCATTGTGGCAGAGACTCTGAACCTTTCCCAACTCAAAGGATACAGGACAGGCGGAACCATTCACATAGTAATAAATAACCAGATCGGATTCACTACAAACCCGGAAGAAGCAAGGTCATCGGTTTACTGCTCCGACGTCGCAAAGATGATTCAGGCACCGATCTTTCATGTTAACGGTGACGATCCTGAGGCAACTTTGCTTGTCATGAAGATCGCCTACGAATACAGGATGAGGTACAACTGTGATGTGGTTGTGGATGTATGGGGATACCGAAGGCTCGGACATAACGAATCCGACGAGCCGGCATTCACACAGCCGCTCATGTATAAAAAGATAAGGAACCATCCTTCCGCAAAGGAGCTCTATGAAAAGAAACTGCTGAATGAGAAGGTTGTAACTCCGGAGGAAGTGAAAGAGATAGAGAAGAAGATCTATGAGAGAATGAGCGAAGGGCATGAGAAAGTGCAGAAGTTCAAGACCGACATACCTCTGGCAGTTACGGAAGAAGAGATAGAGGCCGCGGAATCGCATGTAGAAACGCATGTGCCGCTCGGGAGGCTTAATGAGATCGTGAAGGTTATGACCACGCTTCCGGAGACTTTCACACTGCATCCGAAGCTGAAGAAGTTCATTGACTCGCGAAAAGATTTTCTTGAGAAGGATGTTGCAATTGACTGGGCATTCGGAGAAGCGCTTGCTTTCGGAAGCCTTATGCTTGACGGAATTCCGGTCAGACTTAGCGGACAGGACAGCGCGCGCGGAACATTCTCTCAGAGACACATCGTGCTGACAGATGCTGAAACGGGCGAGGAGATAATTCCGATGAACGGCATCGCTCCCGACATATCCTGGATAGAGCCCCTTGACAGCCTGCTGTCGGAAGCCGCTGTGCTGGGATTCGAGTTCGGATATTCAACAGCTGACCCAATAACGCTTGTTATCTGGGAAGCACAGTTCGGTGACTTTGCAAATGCCGGACAGGTGATAATTGACAACTTCATTTCAAGTTCATACTCGAAATGGGGACTGCCGGCAAATCTTGTAATGATGCTGCCGCACGGGCAGGAAGGACAAGGCCCTGAACACTCAAGCGCAAGGCTTGAAAGATTCCTTACGCTTTGCGCGGATGACAATATGATCGTCTGCAACCCGACCACTCCGGCTCAGTTGTTCCATCTTCTCAGAAGGCAGTCAAAGCAACATAAGAAAAGGCCGCTTGTGATAATGACTCCGAAAAGTCTGCTGAGGTTGCCCGAAGCAAGGTCATACAAAACAGAGTTTGTGAACGATGTCTTTATGAAGATCATTGATGATAAACTTGCAGACAAGTCATCAGCAAAAAGGGTTTTGTTAACGAGCGGAAAAGTTTACTATGACCTGCTTCGTCACAGGGAAAGCAAAGGAGAAAGTGATACAGCCATAGTCAGGCTTGAACAGTATTATCCGTTTGATGAATCGGGACTGAAGAATGTCCTTGCAGAGTATTCCAACGCAAAGGAAGTTGCATGGGTACAGGAAGAGCCTGCAAATATGGGGGCTTGGGGATTCCTTGCACTGCGGCTTAAGGAATGCCTTTCAAAGACACAGAAGTTGTACAAGGTTACCAAGGAAGAGAGTTCCAGTCCGGCGCCCGGTTCACTGAGCGTTCATAATGATACTCAGTCACGCCTGCTGAGTGAGGCCTTCGGCAAATTTGCAAAGCCTGT
Source organism: uncultured Ignavibacteriaceae bacterium (assembly GCA_964615795.1). Classification (GTDB taxonomy): domain Bacteria; phylum Bacteroidota; class Ignavibacteria; order Tepidaquicellales; family Tepidaquicellaceae; genus JADJAH01. Next base: position 77,363 of record CAZTQR010000001.1, on the reverse strand, counting down.
TTTCTGAAAGACTAAATCGAACCGGACTTAAATCTTCGATAGGCAGATTCAAGGATCTTCAGAGCAGATTCCGGTTCATCGGCATTCACAGTTGCCAGCGGGATCTTGCATTTGTCTTTGTAGCGCAGGTCGTAATACTTTACAAGCATTACTTCAGTGAACTTTTGCGTCTCTCCCGATCCAAGCATACGCATAAGGTCTTCGTAAACGCTGTTGCTCAACTGTTGTCTGAAGAAACCTTCTTTCAGTTTCATTACCCTGTGCATCGGATCAATGTTGCTTCCGTCATCGCCAAAGTAATCTCTGCACAGCCTCGCTATTCTGCATTCTGTGGATGATTCAACTCTAACCGACGGTGATGTTTCCATCTTCCTGTAAAGCATTTCGGGTATGAAGAAATCTCCCACCTTTCTGCTTTCGCTTTCTATGAGATATACCTCATCTTCAAAGTTCATTTCTGTCCGGTTGAGAAAGATCTCTGCGAATACATTGTTCTCAAATGACGATTGACCTGATACGCGCGGCAGGCCTTTCACCTCATAAGGAACTCTTCCGAGCAGGCTTGAATAATGAGCGGCAGATCCTTCAAGGTCTATAGCCGGCAGAGTTGAAGAACATCTGCGAAGCAGTTCGGTCTTGCCGCTGCCGGTAAGCCCTGACAGCTCAATGAGACTCGCCGGAAAATCATTGGCGGAAAAGAATTTCACTGCCTGTCTTCTGAATGCCTTATGTCCTCCCTCCAGTACCGATGGGCTGTAGCCAAGATCAGAGATCATCTTTGCAAGGTAACCGCTTCTGCCGCCGCCTCTCCAGCAGTAAACAAATATTTCCTTGTCGCCTGCGTTGTTTTCTGTGAGGAATTCCCTGAGGGCCTCATACTTCGGCTCTGCAAACTTCATTGCCAGCCACAGCGCCGCCGACTTTGAATATTTTTTATAAATGAGTCCGACCTTGTGACGCTCTGAATTGTCAAGCACGGGAAAGTTTTTGGAGAAGGGGATTGCATTGTCTGCAAACTCGTTTTCTGATCTTGCATCTATTAACAGTATCAACCCGCTTCTTTGCCGAAGAGACTCCATTAACTCGTCAGCAGTAACCGCCGGTGCTGATCTGTCAGCAAGAATCTCCCTCAGCGGCGGCAGTTGCGGAATGTCTGACGATCTTATGAACTCAAAGAGGTCCTTGTCGCTGAGGTCACTTATCATAGTTTGAATAGATCTTTCCGTACCCTTCATTTCCCGGCTCAAGCACTTCCCCGACAATTGACGAAACAACATCACCGCCCTGCTTCAGTTCATCAAGCAGTCTTTGAGAATTCCCGGCCGGAACTGATATAAGCAGGCCTCCGGAAGTTTGAGGATCAAACAGAAGATGCTCAAGCATCTTGTCAACTCCTCCTTCTGTTACAAGGCTCTCCCTTGTGTAATCCCTGTTTGACCTGTCTCCGCGTGTAAGCATATTCGCATCTATTGCTTCCTTCACTCCCTCGAGCAGGGGAAGGGATTGCATATAAAATCTGAGGTTCACTCTTCCGGCTTTTGCGAGCTGCATGGAATGTCCCGCGAGACCGAATCCCGTAACATCAGTGCACGCGTTTGCTCCGGCTCTCTGCATGCACTCGGAGGCATTTCTGTTAAGTCTGAGCATTGATGATAAAAGAGCATCAGACTTTGTGCTGTCAAGGGAAGAAAATTTTATGCAGTTGTTCATTATGCCTGTTCCCAAGGCTTTAGTCAGTACGAGCACGTCACCCGGCTTTGCACCGTCATTTGCTATTATCTTTTGCGGATGAATATAGCCGGTCACAGCAAGTCCGTAGGCGATGTTCGGTATATCAATTGAATGGCCGCCGATTATTACAGTCTCTGCTTCCTTAGTCTTGTCTGCCCCTCCGCGAAGAATCTCCTTGAGGATCGAGAGGTCCTCCGCTTGGGGAAATGCAACTATGTTAAGGGCCGTTACAGGCCTGCCTCCCATTGCATAAACATCACTCAGTGCATTTGCCGCAGCTATCTGTCCGTATGTATAGGGATCATCAACAACAGGGGTAAAAAAATCCGTTGTCTGTATAAGAGCGAGTTCGTCATTTACCCTGTAAACTCCCGCATCATCCTTTCCATCAAATCCGACCAGTACGTTTTCATCAGTGTGCCAGTCAATTTCTCTCAGTGCCTCGGAAAGAATTCCGGGAAAGATCTTGGCAGCGCAGCCGGCCGCCTTGACCATTTGTGTCAGTCTTACTTTCTCTGTACTTTCTTTGTTCGTGTTGTCCATGTTATGGCACAGTGTACAAGTTAAGAAATGCATGTTCCCATACATCTATGTAACCCAGCGGCTCTCCGAGTGAGTTTGAAACAAGCACGTTTGAGATCACAAAATCGCGCTTCACCATTCCCTCCTTGGCAAAGTAATCCACGAACTGAAGATTGGGGTCCGGTGTCGTGGAGTTATTGATGTACCAGTTCCTTTTCACCTTTGCACAAAAGTAACTCCTTCCGTTAGAAGCAACTTCTTCGTAGCCCGAATACTTCTTCGTTATTTTTGTCGCTCCGTAATCGAGGTAAAGCCATTCACTGCCTTCATAGACCGGGTATTTCAGCGCAAGTACAGGAGGATCATCAAATGTCAGGGAAGTATCTCCATGAAAGTCAGGTTGCCGCAATTCATGCTTAAGATCAGTTATGCTGAAATACTGCTTTCCATTGAAACTGTACTTCAAATCGGAACTGCTCCTGAACGGACCGAAATTTGTTCCGCTTGAATAAAAGGCATGCCTTATCAGGCCCGTATCATGCTGTTTGTAAAGTTCGATTGTAGTGTGAGTGTGTCCTTCCGAAGAATGTGTGTTTCTAAGGATCCGGAAAGTGTCCTGTGCAATAACGGTGTCTGAAGAAAACAGTGCAGATCCGTATCCGACAATTGTGTCAGGCGCGATAATGTTTCTGATGCTGTCGGGCCTGTAGTTTGCAACAAAGTTGTACGTCGTATAATACCAGAATGAATTGAGCGAATAAGGATATCGGAAATCTCTTTGCGGCTCATTCGGACTGTTGGATGACTGTGTATCATCGGAGCACGAAATTAAGGCCATCGAAAATACAGGCAATGCAGTCAAAATGCTTCGGAATATTCTCAGGCTTGATCTCATGTCGGAAATCAGTTTGTGGGAAGTATCTTACCGGTAACCTCGCCGAAGCCTATCTTATGTCCGTTGCCCTCACACCAGCCCGTTATCCTGAGCTCGTCTCCGTCAACAAGAAACTTTCTTGTTTCTCCGCACGCAAGATTCAGCGGCTTCGTTCCTTTCCATGTAAGCTCAAACAAACTTCCGTAAGAGTCTTCACTTGCTCCGCTTATTGTTCCGGATGCAAGGAGGTCGCCTGTTCTCAGGTTACATCCTGTCACTGTATGGTGAGCAACCTGCTGGCAGACGTCCCAGTAAAGATACCTGAAATTTGACCTCGAGATCACGTTGTAATCATTGCAGTTGGCGCACTTTATGCTCACTTCAAGATTAATGTCGTAATGCCATTCACCGCTGCTCCTGAGATATGGCAGTACCGGCGGATCCTGTTTCTGCCGCTTCACCTTGAACGGCTCAAGCGCATCAAGTGTCACTATCCACGGAGAGATCGAAGTTGCAAAGTTCTTGGCAAGGAACGGGCCGAGAGGGACGTACTCCCATTTCTGAATATCCCGCGCGCTCCAGTCGTTAACAAGCACAAATCCGAAAATATGATTGTGGGCATCGCCGACCGGGACGGACTTGCCGAGATTGTTTCCCTTTCCGATAAAGAAACCCATTTCAAGTTCAAAGTCGAGAAGTTTAGTGGGTCCGAACTGCGGCTTCTCTTCGTCATCAGCCTTTGTCTGGCCCTTCGGCCTGATAATGTTGGTTCCGCTGACGACCACCGAGCTTGCTCTGCCGTGGTATCCCACAGGTAGGTGAAGCCAGTTAGGCATCAGGGCGTTTTCCTTTCCCCTGAACATTATCCCGACATTTGTTGCATGCTCTCTGGAAGAGTAGAAGTCCGTATAGTCTCCGATGGAAGCAGGAAGCAACATCTCGCATTCATCACAGCCGATCAACACCCTTCTAAGCAAAGCATCATCCGACTTCAGTTCTTCACTGTCTTCTCTCAGAAGTTTCTGTATTCTCTTTCTTACATCGGCAACCAGCCGCTTTGAAGAGCCCATAAACTTGTTCAGCTCCGGCAGGTCAAAGAATTCACCTGCATCTTCCGGGAACAGGTCGCTGAAGAATCCTTTTTTCTCAAGTACCGAAAGGTCCACGATCTTTTCTCCGATCCTGGTTGCCGCCCTCGGCTTCCCGTCGGGTTTTCTTCTGAATATTCCGAACGGGATATTCTGAATAGGGAAGTGAGAGTCAGGATCAACTTTCAGAAATGATTTCATTGTTTGAATTGTATTAGTTGGAAGTCGGTGTGAGGTATTTCAATTCAAGAAGATCTTCCACAGGTTCGTCAAAACTACAGCTCCCGTAAGAGATTACCAGGCTGTTTCTGGCTCCGTGGATTTCCTCAGGAGTGCAGATCCAGTCCTTCCACCTGAAATGCCCGTCTGAGAATCCGAAATTTTCCGCGTCCTCGTCAGCGATCATCTGCTTAAGCTCATGGTCAGACACGGGATGCCTGAAGGCCAGAACACCGGCGCCAAATACATTAATGAAGCCATGCATTTTGGTTCCGATCCCCGAGTCATAATGCCTGAACGGATGATGCATGCCGGCCGTGAATTTCAGCGGCACCTTATGATTGAGGCATTGCCTGATTGCATGCAATACTATTGCAGGGTCAGGAAAATCCCCTGCTTCAGTTCCTCCCGTACGCAGTTTGAAACCTGCATCAGAGGCCTTCTCATTGTGAAGTTCAATCCCCCTGACTGTGTGCTTCAGAAGAGAATCAAAGTTGTCCAGTCTTGGAATCTCGCAGAACAGAAACACCCTGTGCTCAAAGTTTTCCTTTATTACATCTGTCAGGCTATCAAGAAAATCTGATATCCTGTTCTTATCATTGGAAATTGCAATTTCGTCGGGAATTCTGATCTCAATTGACTCCGTCCTGACGTAATCATGAAAGTCTTGCGGCAATTCTCTGTAAAAAGTTATATCATCCGAGAATTTTCGGATGAACTCATTCTGATCCTGAAACTGACCGGCAAGCAATGAAAGCTTAACGGGATCTTCCAAGAGATCTGCGCTGACAAGCTCAGATAGTTCCCTTACTTTACCTGCGGGACAAATGAACCTGGAAAGAAGCCATGCAAAGTATCCTTGCCTGTAGTTAAGGAAGTTGCTGAATGCATCCCTGAGTTTGAGTGAGGCCGGAGGGAACAGCCCGGCATAATCAATGATTGAATGGAAGAATTTGTGAACGGCCGGTGAGACAGTTTCAGACATTCTGAGTCAATTTTTGTTTAAAATTACGCATTGGTGAAGACTAAAGAAATTGAATTCTAATCTGAATCAGGCTGGTATGTGGCAACACAGACGATCTGGTCCCGGAAATTCATTGTGAATAAGAACACTGTTCAGGGCGAAGTTTTCAAATGTTAAGACTGCGGAAATCAGAAATATTGGCTTGTTAGGATTTTGTTAGAAAGGCCTTTACTTTAATGTTTTTTCCCGGACTCTAAGCAGTTTATGACTGCAAGAAGTTATTCATTCGGAAAGAATGTTTCCGAGGGGAATATTTGTTGAAATTTGATATTGATTAGAGTATTTTGCACATCTGAAAAGTTACATTGCTCCAAAAACCCGGAGACCGGTCAAACGATTCTCTTTTTTGGATTTCAGAGTTCTTCCAACCCCTAAAGACGGAATAAAAAATTAAGCTGATAGAATAGTATGAAGAATCTTCTACGTTTTACCCTGCTTGTATTCATCACCGTTCAGGTTATGAATTCGCAGTTGCTGGCAGAGACTTTTTATGTTAACGCTGCAACCGGAAGCAACTCAAACACTGCCGCACAGGCAAAGAATATCAATACGCCGTGGCTGACTGTACAGTTTGCAGTTGATAATCCTGCGGTGAATGACGGTGACAATATTGTTGTTGCTGTCGGCACCTATGACGGATTTACTTTGAATAAGAGGGTGAACATCATAGGAGCCTGGAAGGGATCAACACCTACTGTAAACACGGTATTTAATTCCACGATCACCCTGAGGGCTGCCGGCGGGAGTGTGAATAACAGAATGGTGCTCAAGAACCTCCGTGCTTCAAGCGCTTCGGGGGATGGCATTGACATCAGGACAGGTTATGTAACGCTCGAAAACGTATTCGCACTCAGCAGTTCAACATACGGCGTGAGAATGAACGGTGACCTTCTCAACGACATTGTAATGGAAGCATGCAATTTCAACGGAAGTGAGATCGCCGGAATATATGTGCCGACTTTTGCTTCTGTTGACGGATGGACAATGAAGAATACTACCGTTAGTCAAAACGGAACATGGGGAATTGCGGCATTTCAAAGAAGGACAAATCCAACCCAGATAAGCAATGCAAAGTTCATACATTGCGCTTTTCTTGACAATAACCCGACGAACAGACAGCAGGGACACAGCGTGTATTTTGAGAAACTGACCAACTCATCCTTTGAGAACGTTTCCGTGGTAATGCCTGCTAACAATATCTGGATAGGAATTGACATCAACCTTCTCAGCAGGCTTGATTACTCGAATATCTCCATCTTGAATTCAAGAGTGCACAGGGCTTCACCGGGAAGCGGAATCTGGATACAGGCAAGAAATGACCTGTTTGATCCGCCGGCACAGCTTGATACGGTATTGCTTCGCGGACTTACATTCAGCAATTGCGACACCAACATTGCATTCAACAGACAGGTAAAGAATATGACCGTTGACAAATGCGACCTGAGCACATATTCGATCTACGGACTTGTGAACTACACTGATCAGGGCGGCACGATCAACGCATCCAACAACAAGTGGAAAGACGGCGGAGTGCCTGATACAACTGTAATTTCGGGGGGACTTCTTACTGCCGGCAACAACATCATTTCGTTTATGCCATCTACTGACGGCATATTTGTTGGAATGGGCATCCAGGGATTCGGAATACCGCCGAACACGACAGTAACCGGAAAATCCCCGAACACTATAACCATGAGCAATCAGGCTACGGCAAACGGGTTTATACCGCAGATCGGATTTGCTTTTAACTTTGCCACCTCAACTGATATCGTAAGAACTTCATTGAATTTTGTTCCGTACTCCAATCCGATGCCTCATTCCATTGTCAACCAAAACAATGTGAGCTTCCCGACTCTTGCAGATGCAATTGCCGGAACTTCGGCAGGCGGAACTGTCTGGAATATTCCTGCTGGGACAATTTCCGGAACAACGGTGATTGACAGAGAACTTAGGCTGATAAGCCCCGGTGCAGGATTTTTGCACAGCGGCAGTCAAACGACATTTGAGAACCTTACAGTTTCCGGAGCCACACTTTGGATGGGAAGCGATTTTGCAGTTCAGAATAATTTCACGCCGAACAGGGTTGTAATAGGAGACAACAGGACTCTCAGCATTCTCGGTGCAATAGTGCCGGGCGGAGATATTGTCGGCGGCCCGAACTCAGACATGTTCTTCGGCGGAACTTCAGCATCCACTGACCTTACTAAAGTTGAAGGTGGACTTAGGACGCTTCAGATCAGCAGGGCTAACGGAATTGCTCTTGCTGATTCCCTGAGAATTCACAGACTTCTCTTCGGACAGAACGGCCTGCTTAGCATCGGTGCACACAATCTATACATGAGTCCTAATGCAAGTTACTTCAGCCCCAATCCGTCCGGCAGTTATGTAAGGACAAACGGATCGGGAATAATGAAGAAGGCGTTCACTCCGGGATCAGTTACATCATTCAATTTTTCCGTCGGCAACGGTGGTTATTCACCCGCATTGGTTGCATTTGCCAATTATGCTCTGAGTCAGCCTGCTTACGTGAATATGAATGTGGTCGGAAGTGTTCATCCGAACAATACATGTTCAGTTGACTATCTGAGGCGCTATTGGGTTGTCGGACAGGAAGGCATTTCCGGTTTCAATGCTTCAATCAGGTTCGGTTACGGTGATGCGGACGTTGAAGGAAATGAGGCAAATATAATCGGCGGAAGATGGGACGGAACAAGCTGGCAGACTTTCGGATCGGTTAACGCCGCTTCAAATACTTTCACTGCTTCAAGTCTTACAGCATTTGGTGACTTTACAGGCGGCGATGAGAACTGCATCGGAAGCCAGAACACTGTAATCAATACGAAGGTGCTTTTGCAGGGTGCATATGTAGGCGGAGGCAATATGAGGACTTCACTCAGGAATTTCAATCTTCTCCCGCTTTCACAGCCATACGGAACCTCGCAGTTCAGTTACAACGGCACAGAGAGCGTGGCAAGCATTCCGGCCGGTGTTGTTGACTGGGTCTATCTTGAAGTCAGAGCAACTGCAAACGGAGCTCCGGTGCAAAACGGAAGAAGGGCTGCATTCCTTAAGAGTAACGGTGAAATTGTTGACCTCGACGGAATTACGCCTGTGAAAATACAGGGAGTGCCGACAGGAAACTATTTTGTAGTTGTCGGACACAGAAATCATCTTCCCGTTATGACTGCCGGCACGGTGTACCTTAACGGGCTTTCAGCTCAGTATGACTTCACGTCAGGGCTGAGCCAGTACTACGGCGGTGATGCCGCCTCGCTGTCCGGCCTGTTCGGCCTTTACAGCGGCGATGCAAACAAGTCGTTCATTGTTTCTGCGGCAGACTATACTGAAGTTCAGAATAACCTGCTTCAGGCGAATTACAACTACGCAGATCTCAATCTGAACGGCACAGTGACTTCCGCTGATTTTGGTTTCATTACCATAAATCTTGCCAAGTCTTCAAATGTACCGAATTATCCGTAAGCTTTAAGTCATAAGCAGGCATGATAAACAGAACCATAATAGCAATTGCTTTCTTCCTGGCGTTTGCCGCCGGTGCAGGAGCTCAAAATACGGTCGTCAATACGATCGCAAACTTCAACATCACGGATAACGGTACCAAGTTCAGTTTTGATGTTTTCACGCTCAAGACCAGCACACCGGAATTCAGAATGGGCAATTCATCTTATTTTCTGAGATACGTTACCGGAACGTTTGCCAATCCCGAGCTAACATATATCAATCCGAAATACACATCCGGAAGTGTTACGGCTTCCTATGATCAGATGCAGGGATTCGGTTATTCCAGCGGAAGAGTGGCAGTGCAGTTGTATTTCAATAATAACGGTCAGGGAGATGACATTTCCGCTGATCCCGGTATTCAGGGATTTGGTGAAAAGATCGCTACTGTGAAAATGGATATTGTGGCTTTGAATCTGCCGGACCTCAGATGGGACAATCTTAACACTGCTGTAGTCAACACCCAGAACCAGTCTGCAATAAGTACGAATCAAGGATCGTACAACAGCACATTACCGGTTGAGCTGTCATCTTTTTCTGCATCTGTGACCGGAAATTCGGTAAAGTTATCGTGGTCCACTTCAGCTGAAGAAAACAATGCCGGCTTCGAAATACAAAGAATGCCTGAAGGCGGCAACTGGACAACAGCGGGCTATGTAGAGGGTTCGGGTAACTCGGCGCAGATCAATGAGTACACATTCTCAGACCGGGGTCTTGAAAGAGGGAAGTTCTCATACCGCCTCAAGCAGATTGATTACAACGGAAATTTTGAATTTCATGAACTCGGAAACCTTGTCGAGATCGGATCGCCGGATAAGTTCAAGCTTCATCAGAACTATCCGAATCCCTTCAATCCGACAACTGTCCTGAGCTTTGACCTTCCCTATGCTTCTGATGTTACACTCAGCGTATATGATTTGAGCGGAAGGCTCGTCAGGACACTTATTAACAATGAATTGAGACAGGCCGATTACTACAAAGTTGCATTCGACGGTTCATCAATATCAAGCGGTGTGTATTTTTACAGGCTTCAAACCTCTAAAGAAGTACAGACCGGTAAGATGACCCTGGTCAAGTAAAATTTTTGAAAACAATGATACCTAAATTATCCTTAAGGGAGGTCAAATGAAGAAATTTCTCCTGCTTGCTCTATTGTCTCTGGTAATTGGCGCAGGAAATGTGCAGTCGCAGACCGCTACTGTCACAGTTGCCAATTTCGAGATCATAAACTCAGGTGCGCAGTTCAGATTCGATTTGTATGTGCTCAGGACAGGCTCGGTCTCATACAATATGGGATCATCAACGTTTGTTCTTGATTATACAAACGGTACAATTGCAAATCCCGTAATTTCAAATCAGAGTCCGAGATACAGCACCGGTAATTATACGGGCATGGATGCAGTAACCTTCTTCGGACAACAGGTTGCTCTGCAGATCAATTACGTTAGCGGCCCGGGTGTTGAAGTCCTCGCAGACCCAGGTATTACAGGTTACGGTGAAAGAGTGGCAACTCTTACGCTTGACATACTTCAGGCAGTTCAGTCACAGCTCACATGGGACGAAAGTTCATCTTCAATAGTGACACCGACATTTCTGCCGATTGTTACAAGCACGTATAACGGAAGCTATAACGGAACGTTGCCGGTGGAGCTTTCATCGTTCAGTGCCATTACTTCAAACAACAATGTAACGCTGAAGTGGTCAACTTCCGAAGAGAGAAACAACTCGGGATTTGAGATCGAAAGGAAGAATTCCGGAACTGCAGAGTGGACAAAGATAGGATTTGTTAACGGAGCCGGAAACTCAACTCAGAACGTAGATTACTCATTCAAGGATGCCGCTCTCAATATCGGCAAGTACAATTACAGGCTGAAGCAGGTTGACTTCAACGGTAACTTCGAATATTTCAGTCTGCTGAATGAAATTGAGATCGGTGTTCCGCAAAAGTTTGAGCTCAGCCAGAATTTTCCGAATCCGTTCAATCCTTCCACAAAGATCACGTTTGCAATTCCTGCAGATGCGAGGGTAACACTTGACGTCTATGACATGAGCGGAAGGCTGGTAAGCAGGCTGTTAAATAATGAATTTAAGACAGCCAACTACTACACGGTTGACTTCAACGCATCGAATCTCTCGAGCGGCATGTACTTTTATTCGCTGAGATCAGGTAGTTTTTCAGATACTAAGAAGATGTTGCTTGTGAAGTAACATCCAGGGTCTTCAGTGTTTTCAGCTCCGCAAAGAAGTCAACATGCTTTGCGGAGTTTTTTATTAATACAAAAACAATCTCAAATGAAATTCAGGACAGAACATGACACGATGGGAGAAGTGAAGGTCCCGTCAGATAAACTGTGGGGTGCGCAGACACAGCGGTCAAAGGACAATTTCAGGATCGGCACCGTGAGGATGCCTATTGAAGTGATTTATGCCTTTGCCATCTTGAAGAAGGCGGCGGCAATGGCGAACAGCGAATGCGGTGTGCTCTCAAAAGAGAAGGCAGGTATCATCGGAAAGGTCTGTGATGAGATACTGTCCGGCAGGCATGACGAAGAATTTCCATTGGTGATCTGGCAGACCGGCTCCGGAACGCAAACCAATATGAATGTGAATGAAGTGATTGCCAACAGGGCTCATCTTATATCAGGTGGAAACCTTGAGGACCCGGTGAAATCACTTCATCCCAATGATGATGTGAATAAGTCGCAGTCATCCAATGACACTTTTCCGACGGCAATGAACATTGCAGCGTACAAGATCATAAACGAAGTCACACTTCCCGGTGCAAGGAAACTGCTTGCAACAATCTCAGAGAAGTCAAAGAAATTCAGGAAGATAATAAAGATCGGCAGGACGCACTTCATGGATGCAACTCCGCTTACATTGGGGCAGGAATTTTCCGGCTATGCTTCACAGATCAGGCACGGCATCAAAGCGGTTGAGAATGCTCTCAGACATGTCTCGGAACTTGCGCTTGGCGGCTCCGCAGTAGGCACAGGCATTAATGTACCGAAGGATTATGATAAGATTGTAGCGAGGCACATTTCCGAAATTACCGGACTGCCTTTCAGAACGGCGCCAAATAAGTTTGAAGCGCTCGCATCAAATGATGCAATGGTGGAGCTTTCATCGGCTCTTAAGGTTCTTGCAGTTAGTCTGATGAAGATCGCTAATGACATCCGTATGCTTGCGTCAGGCCCTCGAAGCGGAATAGCCGAGATTCTGATACCCGAGAATGAACCGGGATCTTCAATAATGCCCGGAAAAGTGAATCCGACACAAACAGAGGCAATGACAATGGTATGCGCTCAGGTGATCGGCAATGACGTTGCTGTATCGGTCGGTGGTATGAGCGGTCACTTTGAACTGAATGTTTACAAACCAATGATCATCTCAAATGTGTTGCAGTCTTCACGCCTGCTCGGCGATGCCTGCGTATCATTTGACGAACACTGCGCTTCAGGAATTGAACCCAATTACGAAAGGATAAAAGAGAATCTTGAGCGCTCGCTGATGCTTGTCACATCACTCAACCCTCATATAGGATATGAGAATGCCGCAAAGATAGCAAAGAAGGCGCACAAGGAAAACAAGACGCTCCGTGAAGCTGCAATAGAACTGGGCCTGCTTACTGATGCCGAGTTTACGGAAAAGGTTGACCCTTCAAAAATGGTCGGCGATCTTGATAATGAGCTGACTGAAGAATGAAAAGCGAATACCGATTCATCCCGTATAGTGAGCCCCAGCTGAGCGAGGAAGAAAGAGTTGAAAGGGCAGAAGCCTTCTACGCCATGATGAACGGGAGAAGGAGCATAAGAGAATTCTCGGACAGAAAGGTTGACAGAAAACTGATCGAGCTTGCAGTAAGAACTGCCGGAACAGCACCATCCGGCGCCAATAAACAGCCATGGAGATATGTAATAGTCAGCGATCCCGGGCTCAAGAGGGAGATCAGAATTGCCGCCGAGAAAGAAGAGAAGGAGAATTATGAAAGAAGAATGCCAAAGGAGTGGCTTGATGACTTAAAACAATTCGGCACTGACTGGCACAAGGAGTTCATTGAAACCGCTCCGTTTGTGGTTGTCATTTTCAGGATTGACTATATGAATGATGACGGAAGTGTAAAGAAGCATTACTATGTGAACGAATCAGTTGGCATCTCTGTGGGGATCTTCATTGCGGCTTTGCATAACATGGGGCTTGCTTCGCTCACGCATACGCCGTCGCCCATGAACTTCCTCTCAAAAATACTGAAACGCCCTTCCAATGAAAGGGCGTTTCTTCTTATGCCTGTGGGATATCCTGCAGATACTGCTATGGTGCCCGAAATAAAGAGAAAGAAGCCGGACGAGATCATGGAATTTCTCTGATCTTAGTCAATTTGCCTTTTCGATTGCCGAAATGAAATCCTCATACTTTCTCTTGCCGATCAGGCCTGATGAAAGTTTTCCTTCCTTGTCATAGACAAAAGTTGCAGGAATTGCGCCTTCCCATTTCCTGTCGAAAAAATTGATCAGCTCTTCATCCTTGGTAAAGGCGTTAATGTAGGTCTTGAAGTCAACACCCTGCTTCTTCAGAAAGTCAGTTGTCTTCATCTCGGCGCCTTCACCGAAATCAAGCGAGATAAGGACAAGCTCCACACCTTTGTCCTTAAGGTCGTTCCGGGCTTTCAGCAACTCCGGAAATTCCTCAACACACGGCCTGCACCATGTGGCCCAGAGATTCACCATCACTGTCTTCCCTTTGTAAGACTCCATCAGCGCGCGCAGTGAAGCTTCATCAATTTTCTCCAACTGCTGTGCGTTCAGTGTTCCGGCATTCAAGGCCATTATGACCACTGCCAGCGCTGATGTTATCTTCAGACTTATTTTCATGGAATTGGTTCCGGTTATCTTTTGATTGAGCAGCCGAATGCTTTTGTCTCTTTTACTGCGATCTCACTGCCCGCGAGAAACTGATTCAGTGCGTTCTGAAGGTCATTTGACGTTACTTTGTCAGCCTCCTTATTGTCGTCAATTCTTCCGTGATATATCAGGGACATGTTCGCATTGTCAATTACAAAAACTTCAGGAGTTCTTTCAGCCGCAAACTGATCGGCGACAACATTCTTGTCATCCTTTAGCATGGGGAAGTTATAGCCCTTGTCCTTGTAATGCTCAGATACATTTTCAACCGACTCGGTGTTGTTGGAATTTATTCCCCAGAACACGATCCCCTGTCCGGAGAATTCATTCACGAGCGCTTTTATCCTGTCTGTGTAGGGCTGTACGAACGGGCAGGATGTTGACCAGAACACTATCACAGTTGCCTTGCCGCCGTTTGAGCTGAGAGAATAGCTGTTGCCGTCAAAATTATTAACTGTAAAGTCTGCAACACGGTCTCCGATCTTATAGCCGTCTGTGGGACCGAACGCAAATGCACTTGCGGAAATGAAGATCAGCAAAGCAACAGTCAATGAGAATGATGTTCTTTTCATTTTTGGATTTTTAATTTAGAGAAATGTAACTCAATAAACTTGCCAAGTTATGAATTAGTTTCATGTTATCAAATGTTTTTTTGGGTACAGTGAGATATTGCCGCAGGGTTGAAAGATTTAACTGTATGTTTAAAATTAAAGGTGAAAAGTCTAAATTGCGCTAACTTTTCACATCATATGCAGTTTATTGACTGGGTAATCATAATTCTCTATTTCCTCTTTTCCCTTCTTATCGGACTGTATTTCTCAAAGCGTGCAAGCGGCAGTACGGAAAACTATTTCCTTTCCGGCAGAAAAATGACCTGGTGGCTTGCGGGGCTATCGATGGTGGCCACTACATTTGCTGCAGACACCCCGCTGGCTGTTACAGAACTTGTCGGCCAAAGCGGAATTGCCGGGAACTGGCTGTGGTGGAACATGCTCATCGGAGGAATGCTGACTGTATTCTTCTTTTCAAGGCTTTGGAGAAGGGCAGAAATTCTGACCGATGTAGAGTTCATAGAGTTCAGATATTCCGGCAAAGCCGCGGCATTACTCAGGGGATTCAAGGCTGTTTACCTTGGGGTTTTCATGAACACGATCATCATGGGCTGGGTGAACCTTGCAATGATAAAGATACTTACAGGAATGTTCCCCGAATATGTAAACGCGGAGAATGCGATCTTCTTTGTGGGGGCATGCATGCTTCTCACGGCTTTCTACTCGGCCTTGTCGGGGCTTTGGGGAGTTGCGGTAACGGATGCGTTTCAGTTCATACTTGCCATGGCCGGTTGTATCATCCTCGCTGTCATAGTGGTTAATTCACAGCAGATCGGCGGACTAGATGGCCTGCAGGCTAAGCTCCCTGACTGGGCACTGAGGTTCACTCCGGAGATCGGGGCTGAGTCGGAACCCGGAGTGGGAGGAATACTTGCTATGACCGTTTCAACTTTCCTTGCCTTCATAGCAATTCAATGGTGGGCTTCATGGTATCCCGGAGCAGAACCGGGTGGCGGAGGATATGTGGCTCAGAGAATGATGAGCGCCAAAGATGAAAAGAACTCACTGTTCGCAACACTGTTCTTTCAGGTTGCACATTACTGCATAAGGCCGTGGCCATGGATAATCGTAGGACTCTGCGCGATAGTACTTTACCCCGAGCTGTCGCACTCAGATAAGGGCCTTGGATTTGTAAAGGCAATGAATGAATTCCTCCCGGCAGGACTTAAGGGCTTACTTCTGGCGGCATTCTTTGCGGCTTATATGTCAACGATAGCCACGCATCTTAACTGGGGCACCTCTTACTTTATCAACGACCTTTACCGAAGGTTCATTGAGAAAGACAAGCCCGAAAAGCACTACGTTCTTATATCCAGGATAGCAACGATCGTGTTCATGTTCCTATCGGTCATCGTCACAACTCAGATGAAGACTATTTCAGGTGTGTGGAGCTTTGTGATAGAATGCGGTGCGGGGCTGGGGCTTGTACTGATAATGAGATGGTTCTGGTGGCGGGTGAATGCATGGAGTGAGATAGTTGCAACCTTAACACCGTTTGTTGTTTACGGAATTCTGTACTTTGGCAGATTTGATGTAAAGTTTCCCGAAACACTCTACATCATAGTACCCGTCACCACAGCGGCATGGATAGTTACAGCTTACCTGACATCACCTACAAGTACAGAAACGCTGAAGAAGTTTTACACAAAGGTTCATCCCGGAGGCCCGGGCTGGATTAAGATATCAAATGAAATGCCCGAAGTGACGCCGGATTCAGGATATTCGCGCCTATTTGTAAGCTGGATCGCCGGCATTGTCCTCGTCTATTCCTTTCTTTTCGGAATAGGCAAACTGCTTTTTGGTGAAACGGGAACTTCTGCAATACTGTTCGGCATCGGACTCGCTTCGGCTTATGTGATCAAAAGGAATTTTGACAAATCAGGAATTTAAAATTCAAAGACAATAATGAGCAAAGAGCTTTCTGTTGGAGATAAAGCGCCTGCATTCACACTGCCTGATGACAAGGGAGGAAAACTGAAACTGAGCGATCTTAAGGGAAAGAATGTCGTGCTTTACTTCTATCCGAAGGATGACACTTCCGGTTGCACAAAGGAAGCATGCAGTTTCCGGGACAACATAAAGGTGTTTGAAAAGAGCGGCGCGGTGATAATCGGTGTAAGCAAGGACAGCGTTGCGTCTCACCGGAAGTTCAAGAACAAGTATGATCTTCCGTTTACATTGCTCTCAGACGAGACTGCCGAAATGCTGGAGAAATATGGTGTTTGGAAAGAGAAGTCAATGTACGGCAGGAAGTACATGGGAATTGAAAGGACCACTTTTGTGATTGACGGAAATGGCAAGATCAAAGCTGTGTTCAGGAAGGTGAAGGTTGACGGACATACTGAGGAAGTACTGAATGCACTGAGTGGAAAGAAATGAATTTTGAAAGTAAACGTAAGGAGAGAGACAGTGAGTGAGATCAGTGTAATACCTGTTGAGTCTGACTATGATAAGAAGAGGTTCATAGAATTTCCGTACAAGCTTTATGCAAATGACAGCAACTGGGTTGAGCCCCTGAGGTTTGATGTCAAGAATAATCTCGACACAAAGAAGAATCCCTTCTATTCGCACGCCAGGCTGAAGATGTGGATAGCCGTGAAGAACGCAGAGGTGGTCGGCAGGGTTGCAGCAATAATAAACGACAACCACAACTCCTTTCACAATGAGAAGACCGGCTTCTTCGGTTTTTTTGAATCAATTGATGATAAGTCCGTCTCCGCACCTCTTTTGGATGCGGCTCTCGGATTTCTTCGAAATGAGGGAATGATAACTGCAAGAGGCCCTGTCAGCCCTTCTACAAATGACGAGTGCGGACTGCTTGTTAGCGGTTTTGACAAGGAGCCCGTAATGCTGATGCCATATAATCCTCCATTTTATGAAGAGCTTCTTACTTCTTACGGATTTGCAAAGGCCAAGGACATGTACGCATTCTGGATATCTAAGGATGTGATCAAGGATCAGAAGATGATGGACAAACTGGAAAGGATCACTGAAATGATCAAGAAGAGGGAAGGTATCGTTTACAGAAATCTCAATATGAAGGATTTCAATAATGAAGTGAGAAGAGTGAAGGAGGTTTATAACGATGCCTGGTCAAGAAACTGGGGATTTGTGCCTCTTACGGATGATGAAATAGATCACCTTGCCAAGAACCTGAAGATGGCAGTTGACCCGGACTTTGTGCAGTTTGCTGATATTGACGGAAAGCCTGTGGGGTTTTCACTTACACTGCCAGACATTAATCAGGCAATCAAAGGCCTGAATGGTAAGCTGTTTCCGCTTGGTGTATTCAAATTCCTTGCCAATAAGAAGAAGATAAACCGGCTAAGAGTTATCATCATGGGCGTAAAGAAAGAATATCAAAAAATGGGAATTGATGCCGGATTCTACAGAGACGTCATCAAGGCGGGAAACAGAAAGGGCTATACCGGCGCGGAAATTTCCTGGGTTCTGGAAGACAATTTTGCAATGGTTCAGACGGCCGAGAAGCTCGGCGCAAAGATCTACAAAACCCTTAGAATATTCGATAAAGTACTTTAATGCAATATGCTAACAGCAATTAATTTAATACTGTTAGCATATCTTATTTAAATTATTTTCTGCTTTTTATTTGCTCAGTAGCATCTTTTTTGCGATGCTTATCCCTTTGCCCGTGAGTTTGTAGAAGTAAACCCCGCTCGAAAGTCCTTCTCCCGAAAACTTCGCAGAATAACTTCCGGCTTCAAGCCTTTCATTTACAATCTGAGAAACTTTTCTTCCCATCACATCAAATACCGCAAGTTCGTATTCACCGCTGACACGTACTGCAAATGTTATTTTCGTAGTTGGATTGAAGGGGTTCGGAAAATTCTGCCCCAATTCATAATCAACCGGAATTGATGAAGATGCATTCTGAACGGAAGTTACTGGGTTTCTTCCCGAAGCACAGTTAAGCACTTCCTTACCGCCTGCATCATTCTGGACGAAAGCGATTGTATGAATGCTTGAGTCCTGCCAGGCAGGCTCGATCTTATACTTATAAATGAATTCATAGTTTCCGGCCGCAGTCTGGACCGGGGTTCCCTGCATATCCGGAAATCCCTTACGGAACACATTCTCGAAGATCCTTTCACCGTTTGATCCCGGCGGGCTGGCGTATTCAATTACATTCTCAACAGCCATTACCCTTAGCTTATAGTTCCCGGGCGGGAGCGGCTGAGGAATGTTGATCGTTACGATCGATCTGACGGTGTCTCCGGGAATTCTCTGATCAGATACAGATATGGTCAGCAGGGGAGTTACGCTCTTTCTTGTATCGAATGCTGTGTTGAAGTTCGTGAGAGTAAAAGGCCAGATATCCGGGAACATGTCACCATCCCCTTTAAGCCATGGCACGGCATTCACATCGGAATAGTAGCCTGTCCTGCGTTCTTCCACCTGGCCCGGATTTGCGTTGTACATAGGATCGAACCCCGGGAAATTCGTGTGATACATTACGGCAACTATTGTATCTCCCTTTGATTCGATAAAGCTCTTGAGAGCCGGATTGTTTGCCGCACATGGAGCACATGATGCATTTGTGAATTCCTCGAACAGCACTTTCTTGGCCTGGGGGAAACTGTCTGTTGAAATGGCAAGAACTGCAAATACGAGGAATAAAAGAGAAATAAGCTGTTTCATATTATCTTCATTATTGATGGTTACGACAAACTTAATTCTTCAGTTCAAATATTGCCATGCAAGTATATTTCACTGTGTCTTATTCGCGAGAGAGCGGAAAGTCCGTTAATAGCTAAGCAGGGCAGACTGATTGCTAGCCCTAAAATTGGAAGGATTCCCGGAATATGCCGGCCCGACCATAGAGATCTCTTCTGGAATACATTTGTGAAGCCCCAATTTCAGCTCGTTTTTAGGGTTTTTGGAAAGGGGGCGAATCTGTATTAGCAGGGCTCAGGTCTGCACGATGCATGCCAAAGCCGGTCCGGGAGGGAAAAATAGGTTGCAACTAAGGCACCTTATGGCTATCTTGGCGACAGATTTTTTGACAAATGTTGTAACAGAGTTTATATCGTTCTTTTCTAAAGAGTTATAAGAAAAGCTCAGATTAAGTTATTGCGTTTCCTGTGGCGCTAAAGATTGTTTCAAACACATTCGATAACATACATAGGAGAAGAAACATTGAGCAAAATTAAAATAGTAGCGGGCAATCTGCTCGTTATAGTTTTAATTAACTTAATCAGCTTTAGCATTATTTCTCAAATTCAGGCAAAGCCAAAGGATGTTAGCCCGGACTTTGAACAGATAGGCGAGGCTTCGTGGTACGGCCCAGGATTTCATGGTCGAAAGACCGCTAATGGAGAGCGGTTTAACACTTATGAAATGACGGCAGCTCACAAAACCTTACCCTTCAATACCTTAGTCAAGGTAACAAACCTCAATAATGACATGACTGTCGTTGTGAGAATCAACGACAGGGGTCCTTACATAAGAGGCAGGATCATAGACCTCTCAAAGGCGGCTAAAGAAGAAATTCAAATGGGCGGACTTGCCAAAGTACGGTTGGAGATAATCGATCCGGAAATGGAAGAAGAAACCGAGGAAACAGACGAGAATCTGGCTCCGCTAAACCTTTTTGAAGACATATTCCCTTCAACATCTAAAATATTTGTTGAACTGGATTCAGCCGCGGCAATGGACGGTGAAATATCCAATGAGCAATTGACAGCCGCATTCAGTATGCAAAGGGTAAGAATCAAGGTTCTGACCCCGGATGCGGCCGACGCAAACCTGAATATTTATGAGGAAGCTTCCCAAAATCAAGGAAGGAACTACTTTGAGATCACAGACAAAGTGAAATTCATAAGCGGTTACTCCATTGAGGTTGCCGCCTTCAGTGATGAGGGTAAATGCGATGAGCTGATTTCCTTGCTGGAAACAGAAAAATTCAAAAATATTTTTCTGGAAGAGATGAAAAGCAACACGGCTTCGATCTACAAAGTGCTGGTTGGAAATTATGAAGAGCCAAATGATGCAAAGGAAGACATTATCCGGATTCTGAATCTGAAATCCAATCTCCAGACAAAACTGGTTAAGATTGGCGGATAGGCCTTTAAGCCGGTGTGCAGTGCGCACCGGCTTTTTTATTATCTGTAGTTGGTGAACTGAAATGCAAAGCTGAGGTCCTTTTCCTTCAATAGACTCATTACTTCCTGCAGATCATCTTTGCTCTTGCCTGAGACCCTGACCTGCTCATCCTGTATGGATGCCTGGACCTTAAGCTTGCTGTCCTTGATGATCTTCACAATGAGCTTTGCATCATCCTTCTCAATGCCTTTCTGTAGTTTGACCTCCTGCCTTACCGAAGCTCCCGAAGCACGCTCAACGCTTCCGAAGCTCATTGCCTTTACGGAAATGCCTCTCTTGATCATCTTGTTCTGAAGAATGTCAATCACGGACTTGAGCTTGAACTCATCATCCGAATGGATGCTGATCTTGTTCTCTTTCTTGTTGAGCTCAATACTGCTTTTACTGCCCTTGAAATCATATCTTTGCTGTATCTCCTTCAACGCCTGGTTTATGGCATTGTCAACCTCCTGAAGGTCCACTTCGGATACAATGTCAAACGAAAATTGTGTGGCCATAATTTTTTGAAAATTTTAATGTGCAGTAATTATAGCCCGAAAAATTATGAAATAAAATTACATAGGAATGATAGATGAAGCGCATTTTAAGATGTGCCTGTGCATCGCCTTTGTCATTTCCATTTTGCTCAAGGCAGTGTAGCTTTGTTCAAAAGCGCATAAGAATATTTCCGATGAGTTTCAGACTCTTTTCTATATTGACTGCAGTAATTCTTGCTTCTGCCCACTTTGATCTAACAGATGCTCAGGCAGCTAATCCGAAATTGCTGATAATAAAAGATGACCTCGGAACTACATCAGAGGAAGTGATCCGTACTGTGGCAGGATTCGGATACTCATTCACAGAGGTTCTGCCGGAGCTGATAACGCCTGAACTTGTAAGCAGCCATGAACTTTCAGTATTGCTGACAGGAAACAATCCTAATCCGTGCCAGAATAACTTCATGAGAAATCTTCTTATCTCGCATGCAAATGCCGGCGGAAAGATACTCGTGGAGGGCGGCGATAACGGTTATGCAGGAGCCGTGTTTCCGGGATATGCGGCATTCACCAATAAAGTACTGAAGATCTCAGCATGGATTACGGACGCTGATCCTGTCATGCTTTTGAATCAGGATTATGCGGGTTCAGATCTTGCAAACATCCCCAATGTCCTTCCGGAAACCATACCTGTTGTCACACAAGGCGGGTACTATCAGGATGTTTGCCGGAAGATGGAAACATCATATCTTCTGTATAAGGCATCTGTTGAAGACGATGCCGGCGGTGTGGTTTTCTTCCCGAACATTGACGATCCGCAGATCATAAATATATGCTTCAGCTTCAACGCTATTGACAGGTCACTTGCAAAGAATCTGCTGGCAAACATACTCCGGGCAATGATCGGCTCACCGGTGGGCGTGCATCAAACCTCTGCAGAAATTCCGCAAACTTCGGAAATACTGAGATGCTATCCCAATCCTTTCAATCCGTCAGCAAGACTGGAATTCAGCGTAAGCAGGAGGTCAATGGTCAGTATAAGGATTTACAACACACTCGGAATGCTTAAGAAGGAAATATTCAGTGATCAACTCGATGCAGGTTCTTATAAGATGACGATAGATTTGTCAGGCAATCCGAGCGGGATCTACTTTGCAGAGCTTACAGCAGGCGATGCAAGGGACGTGCATTTGATCAGCTTCATGAAGTGATCCCGGTTTTCATGAAGTGCTGTTTCAGGCAATTTCATTTCATTTCACATGAGAGATAGTTAGCTTTCTTCATGCTAAAGAAACTCCTCATATTATCCGGGGCTCTCGTCCTCGTGTTCATCGTTTTCAATTATGTTGTGATGCCGTTATATGTCAATCACTATGAAACGGTGAAAGTGCCGAAACTGACCGGAATCAACTTCCTGGAGGCAAAAGAACTCGTCGAAAAGACAGGCCTTGACATAAAGCAGGCTGATGTAAAATATGACGACAAGGTGCCGATTGGGCAGATCCTGGATCAGAACCCGCCGCCTGACGTGATGGTAAAATCAGGCAGAAGGGTTTATGTGACGATCTGCGGAGGAGAGCAACTTTCCGAAGTTCCTAATCTGAAGGGCAGATCATTGCGCGATGCGAAATTTGCACTTGAGCAAAGAGGGCTGAGAGTCGGCGAAAGCGTGAGAAAAAACACAAATGAGTTTCCTGCCGACTTTGTCGTTTCGCAGATAGTTCAGCCCGGCAGCAAGGTAAAGAGGAACACTGCGATTGAGCTGATTGTAAGCGACGGCCCGCTTGTCGGAGATCTCAAAGTGCCGATGCTGATCGGAAAGAACCTTGAAGAGGCAAAGAAGGTCATCACCGACAGCAAGCTTAAGGTTGGAAAGATCACTTACCAAACGAACAACGATGTTCCTGCCGGCCAGATAGTTGATCAGTATCCGAAAGCAGACAAATCGGCAAATGAAAGCACATCAGTCGAGCTCTTCGTGGCAAGAAAGAAAGTCGTAATAAAAACAGAAGAAGAGGAAACCGATATGTCTGTGGAAGGCAATGCAGACCTGAACGCCGGTGACAAGAGCATCCCCACCAACAAGAAGGAAGAAAATTCCGGTGACACAAAGAAGGACGACGGCTCTGCAGATAAGAAGGATAAACAGCAGGACAACTCCAAAGAAACAGACAAGAGTAGCGACAAGATAGCTCCGGGTTCCGGCAAGGAAAAGAATACACCGGGCGACGGACAGAACTGAAACCAGAACAATCCCGACAAAAGATGAAGAAATATCTCTGCCCATCAATTCTCTCGGCAGATTTCACAAAGCTTGGTGAAGAGATCAGGATGCTTGAAGAAGGCGGAGCGGATATCATTCACTGCGACATAATGGACGGAGCATTTGTACCCAACATCAGTTTCGGACCCAAGATCGTTGGAGATTTGAGAAAGATAACTTCTTTGCCATTGGATGTGCATCTGATGATAAACAATGCCGACCAGCGTATTCCTGACTTTATAAAAGCGGGTGCAAATATGATCTCGGTGCATCTTGAGAACAACACTCATCTCGACCGGACTGTCAATCTCATAAAGCAACTCGGAGCCAAAGCAGGAGTTGTGCTGAATCCGTCAACGCCGGTTCTTCTGCTTGCAGATATAATTGAATATTCGGATTACATTCTTCTGATGAGCGTGAATCCCGGTTTCGGCGGGCAGAAGTTCATCGGCAATTCAATGAAGAAGGTTCAGCAGCTGAGAAAACTTCTTGACGGATCAGGATCGGAATGCCTGATTGAAGTTGACGGGGGAGTCGGCCCGGAGAACATAGCGGAACTGTGCAGGGCAGGCGCTGACATGTTTGTAGCCGGTGCATCTATCTTCTACTCAAAAGACAAGCTGGAAGCAACAAGACAGCTGAAGAAGGCAATTTCAGATTGCTGACAATTCACGACTGACATTCAATCTATGAAAGCGGTCATTCCAAAAGAGGAATTTCTCAAAACTGAATCAGATATCTGCCGGTCAACCGGGATCTCAACTCTGGTTTTGATGGAGAATGCAGGCAGAAGCTGTGCGGAATTCATTCTCGGCAACTTTCCCCCGGAAAAGATTGATGGCATTTTAATACTTACAGGCAAAGGAAACAATGCCGGCGACGGATTTGTGATTGCGCGGCAACTTGCACTGAAAGGATTCAGAGTCAATCTCGGAATGGTCTTCGCGGAAGATCAGCTGACTGGTATAGCGAGAGAGAATTTTGACATTCTTAAGGCAATGTCAAATTCCGGAGTCAACATCTTCACATGTGAAAGTGTTGACGATCTCAGAAAAAAAGTAGTCAGCACGCCGCATTTGCTGGCTGACTGCATCTTTGGAACCGGTTTCAAGGGAAAGCTGGAAGGCGCCGCTGTTGAGATCATTGAAGAATCTAATGCGATGAATGACGTTACCAGAATCGCAATTGACATTCCTTCAGGCCTTACCGGTCATATTCAGGATGGTATTTGCTTCAATGCTGATCTTACACTGACAATGGGAGCGCTGAAGCTCGAGTGTCTTTTCCATGACGGAAGAAAGAGTTCGGGAGAAGTGCATGTGATGAATATCGGAATCCCTGATTCGGAGTTTCTGAAGCGCGGCATTGGCATTGTCCAAACGGAGATCGGGGATATAGCAGACGGTATTTTCAGCAGGGATGTGACTTCGAACAAATACACAAACGGAAAAGTGCTTCTGATATCGGGTTCTCCGGGGCTAACAGGCGCAACTTATCTGAGTGCAATGTCAGCCGCGAGAACCGGTTGCGGCGCAGTGATAGCCGCTGTTCCCAAATCAGTGTTTTCCGTAATGGAAGCGAAGCTGACCGAAGTTATGAAACTGCAGTTAGCGGACAATGCATACGGAAGCATTTCATACAGGGCGTATGATCAGATCCGCGAGAAGCTTGACTGGGCTGATGTCATTTTGATCGGTCCCGGACTCTCGAAGAATGAGGAATCAATGGAACTTGTAAGGAGGATAATCATAGAGAACGGCGGGAAGAGATTTGTAATTGATGCGGATGCAGTTTATGCATTTAAAGGCTTTTCAAACCTTCTCAAAGGCAAAGACGCAATACTGACTCCGCACTTTGGCGAGTTTGCAGGCGTGGCTGAAGTTGAAAGCCCTGAACTTATGAGAAACTTTGCGGAACATGCAAGTGCCTTCAGTGAGAAGACAGGAGCAACTCTAGTACTCAAGAATGCCCCGACGATCATAGCCGAAGGAGCGTGCCTTCACATAAATTCCACCGGAAGTGAAAATCTGGCAACGGCCGGAACAGGGGATGTACTTTCCGGGATGATCGCTTCGCTTTGGGCAAGATCGGGGAAGAGGTTTGAGAGCGCTGTAGCCGGAACATTGCTTCATGGTATTGCAGGAGATATGCTGTACAGTGAAAGCGGACCCGCATCCACAATAGCATCTGATCTGATCGGTAAGATCAATGAAGCAAAAAAAATTGCGGGCATAGATTGATCAACACACCCCGGATCATTCACATCGCACTGATCTCCTACTTACTGCTGATCTTCATTTCATCTTCAATTCCCGGAGAAGAGATAAGCAATATCGGATTTGACCTGAATGATAAGCTTGTTCATGCACTCGTATATCTGATTCTTTTCATCTTATTTTTTTATTCATTAAAAAATCAGACTAAAAGTATTAAATTGCGCCGCAATGCATTGGTCTTCGCTGCTGTTTTTTCCGCACTGTACGGTGTCAGTGATGAACTGCATCAGTTGCTGGTGCCTAACAGAAGCAGCGAATTTGCGGATTGGATCGCCGATGTTTCAGGCATTGCGGGAGGAATGGCGATTATTGCATTTATGAACAAACGCAAAGCGGTGAGCCTGATCCTGGCAGGGGCTTTGATGGCATCCTGCAATACATCTGAGAAAATGCCGGAAACCGCGGACAGCAGTATAAGGGCAAAGATCGTGAGTGAAGAGTGCTGGGTGGACCAAATGCCCGTTCTGGATAATGCCGGTCCAAGACTTGGATTCCAGATAGTGATTGAAACCGAAGGCAAACAGGATGAACTTAAGATCGAAAGGCTGATGATCTCCAGAGGCGGAGGAAAGTTTGAGGAAAAGAAATTTGAAACACACACTCCGTTGAATGAAGGATCGAAGACGATATTCACGGTGATTCAGGATAGGAATACAAAGTATTTTGAATCTGCCCCGGAAGAAAGTGAAGAGTTGCAGTTCAAAGTGATGTTGAAAGGAAGCAAAGGCACCGGAAAGGAACTGACAAGCAGAAAAATCAAACCATACAAAGTTTACTGACACATGATACAACTAAAAGAGCTTGGTGAAGTAATACCGCTGATCATAATAGCATTCTCGGCATCGTTCATACTGCTTATTGAATCTTTCTATAAGAAGTCGGAGAATGCAACTTACGTTTTCAGCATCGTCTCCGTTCTAGCCGCGATAGCCGCTTCATTCTTCCAGCTCAGTCATGAGTCTCTGATCTTCAATCAGTTCCTGAGGATCTCCAACACCGCAGTCTCTTTTTCGGTGATCATGATGACGGGAATACTGATAACCATAATCGCCTCCAAGAGCTATCTTGAGAAAGAGAACATAAATTTCGGCGAGTACTATTCGTTGCTTTTGTTTGCCCTGCTCGGCATGCAGATCATGGTTGCGGCAAACGACATTCTGATCATATTCATCGGGCTGGAGATAATGTCCATCTGTTTTTATGTGCTTGCCGGATTCCTGAGAAAGAGAGTGAAGTCAAACGAAAGCGCCCTCAAGTATTTTCTTCTCGGAGCATTTATGACAGGCTTCATACTTTACGGAATAGCGCTTATTTACGGAATCACAGGCACCACAAACCTCACAGCGATTTACACCAACAAGACAGCTCTCAAGAGTTTTGTTTTCATTGTCGGGCTTGGACTATTCTTCATCGGTTTCATGTTCAAGATCGGCGTGTTCCCGTTTCAGATGTGGATACCGGACGTATATGACGGAGCACCAACGGTTGTTTCAGGCATGCTGTCCACCGCAGGAAAGATAGCCGCTATAGGCACGGTGTTGCCAATCATACTGGCACTGAACATAGCGGACTTCAAAATGGTGTTTGCGATCGCATCAGTGGCTACGATGCTTTACGGCAATTTCATTGCACTGGCTCAGACTAACATCAAGCGGCTCCTGGCTTACTCTTCAATTGCAAGCGCGGGTTACATCTTCGTTGGCGTGGCTGCGATGAATAAGACAGCACTGACCGGAATTTCCTTTTATCTTGTTGCATACACCTTCATGCAGCTCGGAGCATTCATTATAGCTTCAATACTGGAAAAGCGCGACGACGGAACAAGGGATTACAAGAATGTTGACATTGAGTTTTACAAAGGGCTTGGCAGAAGGAACCCTTTGATGGCTACTTTTATGACGATCTTCTTATTCTCTCTTGCGGGAATTCCGCCTTTTGCGGGCTTCTGGGGAAAGTACTATCTTTTCTATGCCGCGATAGAGGCCAATATGATTTGGCTCGCCGTAACAGGTATTGCACTCAGCATTGTCGGAGTTTACTACTATCTCAAAGTAATTGTCTTCATGTGGTTCTTTGAAGCTTCAGATGAGATCCAGCCCGAGGTTCAGCACGTGCCCGGGACCGCCGCAATTGCAACTGCACTTGCTGTGGCAGGAACCATTGTATTCGGTTTCAATCCTGACCTATTCTTCAGGATCTTCAAGTTCATCTCGTAACAGCAATGCACAACATATTATATTCTAAATGGAGACCCGACTCTCAGACTGACGAGGGCCGGCTTGAAAATCTTCTGTCCGTTTTCTCACAATTGCTTGTGAGGACTAACGGCGACGTTGACGAAGCGCTTGACTGGCTTGAGCAGCTTGGCGAGGAATATGATATGTTTGATGACAAGATGTCGTTCGGCGATTTCATTGAGGAGCTGAAGAGAAAGGGATACATCGCAGAGAAGGACGGAATGAACATTGTAACGGAAAAAGGTTCACAGAGAATAAGGCAGGATACCCTGAAGAAGATCTTTTCCGGATTGAAACCGGACACAGCCGGTTTTCATGAGACGAACAAGTCAGGCAAAGGAGTGGAAAAGCTTGGAGAACTTCGCAAATACGAATTCGGGGACCATGTTACAAACATTGACCTGACTTCCACAATAAAGAATGCATTCAGAAATTCCGACCCTGACAATTTCAGGCTGGAAGAAAGCGACATAGAAGTTTACGAGACAGAGCACCTTACAAGCTGTGCCACGGTGCTGATGATAGACATTTCGCACAGCATGGTACTTTACGGCGAGGACAGGATCACACCCGCGAAGGAAGTTGCACTCGGGCTTTCCGAACTGATACTGTCACGCTTTCCAAAAGACAAGCTCAATATCGTAGTATTCGGAGATGACGCAAGGGAGATCACAGTGAAGGACCTTCCGTTTCTCACAGTCGGGCCCTTTCACACAAACACAAAGGCGGGACTGCATCTGGCAAGGCAGATACTTAAGAAGAAGGGAAATGTTAACAAGCAGATCTTCATGATCACGGACGGAAAACCTTCGGCACTCTTCACGGAAGAAGGCAGGATCTACAAGAACTCATTCGGCCTGGATCCGAGGATTGTGAACAAGACACTTGATGAAGCTGTTGCCTGCAGGAAGGACAAGATCAAGATCACGACATTCATGATAGCTGAGGATTATTATCTTGTTAATTTCATAGAAGAATTCACAAAGGCCAACAACGGCAAAGCATACTATTCCACTCTCGATAATCTTGGACAGAGCATCTTTGTTGATTACCTCAGGAACAGAAAGGGCTGACAGAATTTCTTTCCGCAGTCTGCTGATCTTTGCATTCATTGTTTTGCTGAGCGGTTCGATACCAGGCGTTGTTACGGCGGGAGGGGACAGCGTTTTCTTCTTCAGCAGTGATAAGGTTTACACACCTCTTGAAGCCGGCGTGCTTGAGTCAAGGATCGGGTTTCAGAAATACACAAACAACAAATTTCTCGAGCTTGATATCGGCGCGTCTGCAGACATTGCAGGAGTAAAGTCGGGCAAGAACATTTACTCTGCGGGAATCGACTTTTTTACATTTTCAAATCTGAGGTCGGAAAAAAACTTCAAGTTTCCCGTTGATGCCATTGACTATTACTTCGGGATCAACCTGAACATGAAGAGCCAAATATCAAATAGATCCGATATTCAGGCCCGGCTGAGAATAGGGCACATTTCATCGCATCTTGAAGACGGGCACATATATGAGAACACAGACACCATTTTCACACCGTTCGTATTCAGCAAGGAGTTCATTGACCTATCGGCAATATACGAGTATCATCCGGGAAAGAGATTTGTCCTTAAGGGACAGGGAGGAATGAACTTCATCTTCCATTCGATACCTTCAGAGATCTCACCATTCAGCGGCCAGATCGGATTTGAGGCAAGGTACTTGCTTACGGATATTCTGAGTCTCTATGCATCAAATGAAGTGACGATTGCGGAAGTCAAATCCTCTGTGAATCTGAATGAGAGCTTTGAAGGAGGCATCAGACTTGGCAGATTGAATTCGAGAGGAATTTCGATCTTTTTCAGCTATTATGACGGGCAGGATTACAGGGGGCAGTATTACGGCGACTATCTCAACACTTTGGGGATCGGTTTAAAATTCAATTACTGATTAAGCATTATGATCTTTGCTTTCATTTTTTCGATGTTCATGATTGCGCCGGATTCTAATCTCGTCAAAGAGACTTCCGTTGACGAATTCATGAACGCGGTTTCCATTACCGTTGATGCAAAAGAGAACATCTATGTACTCGATGCGGGCGCCAATCAGATAGTGAAGTTTGATTCAAAGCTGAACTTTCTGGAGCGTGACGGTAAGCAGGGGTGGGGAGAAGGCCAGTTCGATTCCCCGACATGCATAGATGCATCTTCCGGGCTGGACATTTTTGTTACCGACGGCAGGAATTACAGAGTTCAGCGGTTTGACCTGAATCTCAATTTTGTTTCTTCACTTTACACAAATAAGGAGGACTATCCGCCAAATCTGAAATTCAGGACGCCCGCAGCAAGCCTTGTGCTGAACGCGAGCGAGTTGTACCTGATCGACCAGGATAACAAGAGGATAGTCGTTTACAAGGACGGCAAGTCGCCTTCATTTGTTTTCGGAGATTATCTTTCCGGCAAAGGACAGCTCGGCAATCCCGTGAAGATCCTGAAGGACGGGAAGAACTACATTTATGTGCATGACAAAGAGCAGAAGATGATACTTCGGTACGACAATCTCGGGAACTATGTTGGAAGGCTGACAGTGAAGGGGCTCGAGACATTTACAATCAGGAACAACATTGTGTACATGTTTGACGGCAAGGCAATAACCCTTTACGACACGGAAACCAATGCCGTTATCGGAATGAAATACCCCGATCTCAAATCAATGAAAGGCAAGCTGAGGGACCTTATAGCAATCAGCGGAGAAAAGTATTTACTCTTAGGCAAAAATGAATTAAGTTTGTGGCGTGAAAATAATTAATGAAAGGAGGACGTTGTGAAAGGGCTGAACAAAGTGATCCTGATCGGTAATGTTCAACCAAAGGATCCCGAGCTGAACTACACAAAGACAGGCATGGCCTGCTGCAAATTCAAACTTGTCACTGACGAATCGTACAAAGATGATTCGGGCAAGCTGGTTGACAGAGCTGAATGGCACAGGATAGTAGCGTGGGGAAAGCTTGGAGAGATATGCTCCACATATCTCAAAAAAGGCAGCCGCATCTATGCAGAGGGCAAGATCAGAACCGGAGACAGCTACGAGAAGGACGGAAAGACCATTTATCCTTCGCCGGAGATATTTCTGGACAATATGATCATGCTTGACAGCAAGGGTGCAACAACGGCAGACAACGGGGCAGTTACAAAAGAAGCCGCCAATGTCAGCGAAGGTGGTTCGATGAGCAAGAATGATGACGATGACCTGCCGTTCTAAGTTCTAAAGAGAGCGGCTACTGAGCAACATCAACTTAAATTGAATCACAACTTCAGCCGGTTCCGAGTTTCGGAACCGGCTTTGTTTTGTAACGGACAATTTCAAAATCAGAATTTCTCAATGATTCAACCAGATAATTCCTGCCTGATATCAGATTTCGGTTTGCGTAACGAAAGTTTCCGGAAAGCACATTCAAAGACCAAATGACATACATAGAATTTCTTTTCATATTCACGATTGTTCCGATAATCATTCTTGCATTTCTTCTCAGAAAGGAACTGAACGCCCATTACATCAGGACGCTTCTGCTTGTATCGGCAATTGCGTTTGCCGCTACGGCGCTTTGGGACAACTATGCAGTGTACAGCGGAATCTGGATGTTTCCTCCGGAGAAGACGCTCGGAATCTATCTGTGGTATGTGCCTCTTGAAGAGTATATGTTCTTCTTTCTGCAAACATATCTTACCGGACTTGTACAGCTATTATATCTGCTGAAGGGCGAATATGATCCGAGATCCGGCAAGGAAGAAAGTCGCGCCAACGTTCAAATATTTCCACTTATTGTTTTGATGTCAATGTTTACCTTGCAGCAAACACGGGAAGATGTCATACTGCTTCCGTTTGGAAAGCTTAACTACCTGTTTCACCTCTTCGCATGGTCCGGTGCTTTTGTACTGATCCAGTTCATTTTCGGCGGGAGGAAGATAAGGGATAACGCAAAGCTCATCATTATTCCGACACTGATTATGACAGCATATTTCTCGCTGGCAGATTCAATCTCGATCGGAAACGGAATATGGAGCTTTGATCCGGAGCAGACGATCGGAACCAAAGTGGGCAACGTTCCGCTTGAAGAGATACTTTTCTTTTTCATGACGAACCTTCTTGTAACGGAGGCAATGGTTCTGTTCCTGAATCAGAGTCTTCTTAAGCCAAAACAAAAAATCAGCTGAGAAAATGTTCAATACATTACTGACAGAAAGCAAAGACGGAATTTACCGAATAACACTCAACAGGCCCGACGTTTACAATGCTTTCAACTCTGAAATGCTGGCTGAGCTCGGACAGGCATTTGACTCTGCTTCCGGTGATGAGGTCAGATGTGTAGTGCTTAC
Source organism: uncultured Ignavibacteriaceae bacterium (assembly GCA_964615795.1). GTDB lineage: Bacteria > Bacteroidota > Ignavibacteria > Tepidaquicellales > Tepidaquicellaceae > JADJAH01. Next base: position 45,144 of record CAZTQR010000001.1, on the reverse strand, counting down.
AGGCGCAGGAAGGGCTTTTTGTTCAGGCCAGGACCTGAAAGACTTCAGCGAGAAGAAGCTGACTTTCAGGGAAGCACTTGAACAAAGATACAATCCGCTGATAAGGAAGATCGCAGAGCTGCAAAAGCCGGTAATATGCGGGCTTAACGGTGTGGCCGCAGGGGCCGGGCTATCGCTTGCACTTGCGTGTGATTACAGAATTGCGGTTGAATCAGCCACTCTGATAGAAGTTTTCATCAATGTTGGCCTTGTGCCCGACAGCGCTTCATCTTTTTATCTTCCCAGAATCATCGGGTATGCAAGAGCATTTGAGATGTGTGCGGGCGCCGACAAGATGACAGCCGCAGAGGCAAAGAGGCTCGGCCTGGTAAACAAAGTTGTATCATCTCAGCCGCTTCTCGAAAAAAGCCTGATGATCACTGCAAAGAATTTCGCATCAAAGCCGACAAAGGCAATAGGAATGATAAAGACACTGATGAGAAAGTCATTTGATTCAACGCTTGATGAAATTCTGACGCTTGAAAGCGAGTTTCAGGAAGCCGCCGGGAACACGGAAGATTTTAAAGAAGGCATTGCTTCATTTCTTGAAAAACGAAAATCAGCATTCAAAGGGAAGTGAATTTCAGATCCAGACTTTCTTCCGCAAGACTTCAGGATGCAGTTAACCTGGTAAACCTTGCAATTGTTTCGTTGCTCCTTGTTGGACTGTCTGTAATTTACAGCTGCGGAGCAAACATCTTTACAATTGAAGACGATGTGCAGATGGGCAAGGAGCTTGATGCTGAGATCCGAAATGATCCGGCCAACTATCCCATCTTGCGCGGCCACGAAGAAGTGAGGGAGTATGTAAGAGGCATAGGCCGCGACATTATCACGAAGTCAAATTATGTAAAATACGAAAAGGTTTTCCCGTACAAGTTTGATGTTATACATGATGACAGCACCGTCAATGCATTCTGCATCCCAGGCGGATATATTTACGTTTACACGGGACTGATCCGTTACCTCGACAATGAGGCCGCGCTGGCAGGAGTCATCGGACATGAAATAGCACATGCAGAAAGAAGGCACATGTCTCAGAGACTTACCTCTTACTACGGTGTAAGCTTTGTGCTGAGCCTTGTGCTTGGAAACAACCCGAATGAGCTTGCGGAGATCTTTGCCAATCTTGCCGTGGGAATCGGATTCCTTGCCAACAGCAGGTCAGATGAAACAGAAGCAGATGATTACTCAATCAAATATCTGAGAAGCACAGAGTATTATCCGGGCGGCATTCTGAACTTCTTCACAAGAATAACCGAAGAGCAGAAGAAGAAGGGACAGACGCCGGGAGACCTTGAAATGCTTCTTTCAACACATCCGCTCCCTGCAGACAGAATTGAAAATGCAAAGGAGCAACTTAAAAAGATCAGGCCGGTTCCGGATTCATCAAAAGGGCTGTTCAAGGAACGGTATGACAGAATCAAAACACTTTTACCTAAATGAAATCAAAAATGAATCTCAATAAGAAACTTAAGCTGACAATTGCTCTGATTATCTTCTTGTTTTCTATTGCAGGCATTGTCAATGCTCAGAACGGGACTCTTCTCGACAATTCCCAGTACGGCATAAAGTTCAATGTTCCTTCGGGCTGGAAGGAGAGAAAAGTTGAGGAGACAACTAAGAAAGATGCAATCTCATACACATTTGACAAGAACGACGGCTCCATTGCAATGATGCTCCTTGCATTCAAGGTAATGGAAGTGAAGAATCTGAATGACCTGGTTTACACATTCGAGAAGGACCTGACGCTGAACATTCCGAAGAGAGACGGAGACTATTCGGAGTTTGACAAAGGCAACTATGACGGAATGAGCGCACTGTATAAGGACTCAGAGTTCACTGAAGTCGTTTACTATTACAGGACCAAAGTGACCGACGGAGAGAATTTTGCTTATCTGCTGAGATTCATTGCTCCATCAGGCACATTCAATTCGTCAATCGAATCAGAGCTGAAGAAGATAGGAGATTCATTTGAACCTGTAACTGCTCAGCAGTAGGGCGGGCCGCCATCTGAATGATCAGCCGATCAGAAAGGGATTATAGGTCTTTTCATGCCCGATGGTGGTATCTTCCATATGCCCCGGAAAGAGTGCATAATCATCCTTGCAACTGACGAACAGCTTGTCCCGGACAGAACTTATGAGAACCTTGAAATTACCGCCCGGAAGATCGGTCCTTCCGACGGAATTGTGAAATATGAGGTCGCCGCAGAAAACATTTTTGTTCTTGTCGTCAATCAGGCAGACGCTTCCGGGTGAATGGCCGGGAGTCTTGATCACTCGGAGTGAAGCATTGCCGACAATAATGTCTGAGCCCTCTTCAAGTGATTCGTCAACTTCGGGCGGTTCTTCAATCTCAAGTCCGAAGAAGCGTGCCTGTTCCCGGCTGCTCTCAAGCAGGAACTGGTCGTCCCTGTTCATAAATATCTTTTTCCCGAAAGCCTCCTTAGCGAAGCCGTTTCCGAGGATATGGTCAACATGTCCGTGCGTATTTATGATTGATGATACATTGAGCGAGTTTTCTTTTACGAAGGAGGTAATGGAGCTTTTCTCATCTTCAGTAAATGCTCCGGGGTCAATGATGACAGCATCCTTTGTATCTTCATCATAATAGATATAGCAGTTCATGCTGAAGGGATTTACCGCAAAACGTGCAATCTTCAAGGTTAGTTAATTGATTTTACTTTCCGTAAAAATTAATTTGCACCTGTTCAAATGAGCGAAACGGATAAAATTAAGATAATATCAAGTAACCGGAAAGCTAATTTTGAATACGAGATACTGAACCGGCTTGAAGCGGGCATTGTGCTGACAGGAACCGAGGTTAAGTCGCTAAGGGAAGGGCGGGTAAATCTCCAGGATTCATACGGCAGGATCAGGAATGATGAAGTCTGGATAATCAATTCACACATCAGCGAGTACAGGTTCGGCAATATCAACAATCACGATCCCATACGAAACCGCAAGCTCCTCCTAAACAAGAGAGAGATCCGCAAGATCAAACAGCAGCTTCAGGAAAAGGGTCTTACTCTTGTTCCGCTGAAGATCTATTTCAAAGGCTCACTGGCAAAAGTGGAAATTGGCATTGCCAGGGGAAAAAAGCTGTACGACAAAAGAGAATCAGTGAAAAAGAGAGAAGTGGAAAGAAACTTAAGAAGAATATGACATTTGCCCCGGCAAAGGAACAGCTTGAGATAATCAAGCGCGGTACGGTAGAGATAATTCCTGAAGCCGAGCTTCTGGAAAAGCTTGAGCATTCTCGCAAGACAGGCAAACCTCTCAACATAAAGCTCGGATGCGACCCCTCCCGTCCCGATCTTCACATCGGCCACGCTGTTGTGCTGAACAAGCTCCGGCAGTTTCAGGATCTCGGCCATAACGCAATACTCATTGTCGGCGATTACACGGCTATGATAGGGGACCCTTCGGGTAAGAAGAAGACCAGGCCTCAGCTCACTTTTGAAGAAACAAGGGAGTACGGGAAAACGTATTTTGAGCAGGCCGGAAGAATACTTGATATTGGCCGGACAAAGATACTGTATAACTCGGAGTGGCTTTCAGGTCTGAGCCTTAAGGACATGATCTCAATACTGAGCAAATTCACGGTTCAGAGGATCCTCGAAAGGGATGACTTTACAAACAGGCTGAAGGATCAGACGGAGATCTCTCTTCATGAGATACTTTATCCGATAATGCAGGGATATGACTCATATGCAATAGAAGCCGATGTTGAACTTGGCGGAACGGATCAGAAGTTCAATAATCTTGTCGGCCGCGATATGCAGAAGAGGTTCGGAAAGGATCAGCAGGTTGTGATCACAATGCCTCTTCTTGAAGGAACAGACGGTTCTGAGAAGATGAGCAAGTCACTCGACAATGCGATCGGAATTACTGACTCACCGACGGACATTTTCGGGAAGACAATGAGCATTCCTGACACACTGATCTATAAATACTTTGAACTGTGCACAAAGCTTGATGCGGGTGAGCTTGAAAAAGTGAAGAAGTTTCTGGAAGACGAGCGAAACAATCCCCGCGATATGAAGCAGAAACTCGGCTTTGAACTTGTGAAGACCTATTACGACGGGGAAACTGCCGCAAAAGCAGTTGAGGAGTTCGATACTATTTTCAGAAAGAAGGACATTCCCGACGAAATACCGGAAGTTGAAATGTCTGAGGAATCTATGAAGCTTGTGGACCTGCTCACGAATTACGGGCTTGCAGAAACAAAGAGCAATGCAAGGAGGCTGATAGAGCAGGGAGCCGTTAACGTCAACGGGCTCAAGCTTACCGATGTCAATCACGTAATGGAGATAACTCACGGAATGATCTTCAAAGTTGGCAAGAGGAAGTTCCTGAAGATCTTAAAACAACAAACCAATTAAGGAAAACTTTTAAAAGGAGAAACAGAATTGTTCAAGCCGACAAAGTTGTTTTTTACCAAGGGAGTTGGAAAACACAAGGACTACCTGCAGTCATTTGAGCTTGCCTTGAGGCAGGCAGGCATAGAGAAGTGCAACATCGTAACCGTGTCAAGCATATTTCCGGGCGGGTGCAAGAGGCTTACAGTTGAGCAGGGGATTCAGTTGTTAGAGCCCGGCCAGATCACATTCTGCGTTATGGCAAGGAATTTCACGAATGAGCCGAACAGGTTGATAGCTTCTTCCATTGGTGTTGCATTGCCGTCTGATGACAGTCATTACGGTTATATTTCCGAACATCATCCCTTTGGCGAAACCGAAAAGGTTTCCGGAGAATATGCGGAAGACCTTGCCGCTACTATGCTTGCTACGACGCTTGGAGTGGAGTTTGATCCGGAAACTGCGTGGAATGAGCGGGAGAATGTTTATAAGCAAAGCGGAAAGATAATCAAGACCTTCAACGTGACACAGTCTGCTGAAGGAGATAAAAACGGACTATGGACGACCGTGATCTCATGCGTGGTTTTCCTTCCATAAACTATTGAAGTGAACTTGTCAAAGAAGATAATCTGGGGAGCGGCATTAGCCGCTGCGGCCGGAATCGCCGCGGGAGTCGTTTACTCACTGATGAAAGAAGATGAGCAAAGCACTCTGTGGGACGAAGGTGATGATATGAGTACGATTGACCTTGCTAACGAATTTCTTTCGGAAGCCAAGATCAGGGCAAGAGAACTTGTTGATTATGCCAATCTGAAATCGAATGAACTCCTCGACGAAGCAAACAACATTCTGATAATTGCAAAGGAGAAGGCTGAAAGCCTTATTTCTCAGGGCGGTTCGGAAGCGGGCGAAGAACTTCAGAAAGCCAAGGAAGAAATCGAAAAGCTTATTTCCGAATATCAGGAAAAACTAAAAGACTGAAACTTCCGCGTTACTTGATCAAGACTATCCTTCCCGTGACAAGGCTTCTGCCGTAAGAAAGCCTGTACAAGTAAACTCCTGCGGAAAGCTCCGCACCGTTAAACCGCAAAGTCATGATTCCGCGTGAGACATAACCGCTGAACAAGACGGCAGTCTCCTTGCCGCTGATGTCATACAGCTTAAGTTCCGCAATTCCTTCCTTCGGGAAACTTATTCTGAATGAGACTTCAGGATTGAAAGGATTCGGGTAAGCACTGATCTCAGGAGAGTCCGGTAACTCTCCGGTAACTGCTGTATTCGGCCCTGCTGAAGTAATGGGCCATATGGGAAGGTAATCCACAAATCCAAGCGCTGAACTGTCAGCTCTGTGAAATATGTGCGCCTCCAAAGTATCCGGATTATACGTGTTCCACCAGTTGTTTTCTGCTTTGATAGAATCCGGAGTGTTGTTGTAAAGGTCGTAGATCCTGCCGCTGTTGCCGTTGTCGTAGATCTGGTTGTATCCGTCATCGAGTGTGACAGCATTTGACAGGTTGCCCATGTTAGGTTTTGCCGTGCCCTGAATTGTAATGCCCCAGAGATTATTCCTTATTGTGTTTCCCGTTACGATGCAGACCTGTGTTGCCGAGCCGTTGAAATTTATTCCGCTGCCGCCGAGATTCGGCAAACCCTGTATGTTGTTTGAGTCAATTCTGTTGTTCCGGATTATGACGAAAGAGTTTCCTCCGCCTACTGCTATTCCGTATCTGTTGCCCGCTATAACATTTCCTTCAATGAGCGCGATCGGTATTGAACCTACCGGAAGCAGTGAGATCCCGCCGCAGTTGTCATAGAGACCTCTGATAACATTGTTTCTGATTATAAGGGTGTCTGATGCTGAAGCTCCGAGATTGATCTGCGGTACGTTGGCATTCTCGGTATTGTTTTCGAAGATCCGGTTTCCGGTGATCACCGGGGAGGAAGTTATATTAGCTCCTGATGAAATTGCCGCGCGCCTGTTTCTGTATATGGTGCAGTTAGATATGACGGAGTTTGACCGGAACAGTGAGATCGCTGAACTTGAGAATGCACTGTTGAGAGTATTGAACCTAATGATGCAACTGTCAATTGTTATGTTGCAGTCAAGCATCCTGATCCCGTTGCCGTATTCAAATACTGTCTTCTTCATGAAAGATCCGTCACTCTGATCTTCGAATTTGAGTCCGAGGAATTTCAATGTTGTGTCTGCCGCCGTAATGACTCCCTGTACAGGCGGATCTATGATCAGTACCCCGAAAATGTCAATGAATACCTGAGTCCGCATCTTCAGAATGAAGTCAGAAATTATCCTTACAGTGTCGCTCTGAGAAATGGTCAGCGTATCATTCAGGAAATAGCTTCCTCCTGAAAAAGTAACCGATCCCTGAGAGTTCGATACCAGACTGTCAAGATTCCAAACCCTTCCGTTACCCGGTGTTGAATATCCCGAATAACAATACTGCGAAAGCAGTACAAACAAAATAACTGTACACACTGCAATGCGTGCAAAGAAACATCCTGATGTTTTAATATGTGTCATTTCCGGTAATTTTGAATTTTTGAATTTCAGGCATTTGTTCTCTTCACTGAATCTGAACATCAATTTTCTGCATTCCCCGTACTGAGCCTTTGTTACGAAGGTATGTGCTGTGCCTCAGCCTGAACCCGATCATATTGCCTGCAAAGCAAATTAGTAAATTTACTCTTTGCTTATTAATGACTAATTTTTTCCAAAAAGATATTGAATATACCCTTCAAGGCACTTCCCGGATACAACGAGCTTTTCCTCGACTATATAGAAGACTTTCAATCACTCAGACAGTTTTATGAGTATGATTACGCATCTCAGGACGAACTAAGGAAATGCGCAGAACATGTTTCGGAGTCGTATAAAACGGGCAGGCAGTTCTTCAGATCTGACCTGACCTCCATATTGCTTGGACAGAATCAGAATTTCAGGTCGGGGGAAATGGCAATCCGTAACATTTCCCTGCTAAATCAGCACAATACACTGGCAGTGGTTACGGGTCAGCAAGTTGGACTCCTGACGGGTCCTATGTACACCGTAATCAAAGCGCTGAACACAGTTCAACTTTCGAATAAGCTCGGCAAACTTTTCCCCGAATACAATTTTGTGCCTGTGTTCTGGCTTGAGTCTGATGACCATGACTTTCTTGAGATCAACAACATTACCGTCATCAACAAAGAATATGAAGTTCAGAAGTTCAGTTATTTTGAGAACGGGACCGAAAAAGAGAAGTACCTGACTCCTGCAGGAAGAATAGTGATTGATGATCACATAACGGGCTTGGTTAACGATCTTGAGAGTTCACTCGGCAGTACCGATTTTTCCGGAGAGCTTTTTGAGACCATCCGAAAGTGCTATGCCCGGGGCAAAAGCATGAGTGCGGCGTTTGGCTCTTTCCTCAATTTTGTGCTTGGCGACAGGGGAGTGGTTCTTATCGATCCTTCAGATGCCCGGATAAAGGAACTGATCAAACCTGTGTTCCGGCGGGCACTTGCAGAGTCTTCCGAGATCGCCGAGAATGTGATCAACACAACTGTCGAGCTGGAGTCATCACACATTGCACAGGTGAAGCCAAAGCCGGTAAATCTGTTTTACATTCACGAGGGTTCACGCTATCTGCTTGAGCCAAGGGATGGCGGAAATTTTGCGCTTAAGAACTCGAGGCAAAGGTTTACCGGGGACGAGCTTTATGACCTGCTTGAAAGCTCACCCGCGAACTTCAGCTGGAATGTGATCACAAGGCCGGTGTGCCAGGACTTCTTGCTTCCCACGGTCGCTTACATCGGAGGGCCGTCGGAAGTATCATACTTTGCACAGCTGAAAGGGGCTTACAAAGTTTTTGACATGAAGATGCCGGTGATATATCCGAGAACTTCAGTTACGCTGATTGACGGAAGGACAAAAACATTCATGGAAAAGAACGGTGTTGACCTTTCAGGACTTTCCGATGAAAAGGAGCTTGTAAGGCTTCTGCTCCGCAGATCTCTCGACACCAATCCGGAAGATTTATTCGGCAAGATGAAGGACGAACTTGTTGCACTTTTCTATACATTTGAGAAGCAACTGAATGCCATAGATGCAAATCAGACCGCGGCATTCATGAAGCGAGCGAATCAGTTCACGGAGTCACTGGAAGTGGCGAAAGAAAAGTTCACTTCCGCTCAGGCCAGGCAAAACGAAGTGCTGACAGGGCAGGTCAGAAAGGTTGTTACAACTGTCTATCCTGCATCGCTTCCGCAGGAAAGGGCACTCAACATTTCAATGTATCTTAACAAGTATGGCAGTGATCTGCTGGATATGATCGAAAGAGATGTTTCAGTGGATGTTTTCATGCATCAGACCGTTGACCTAACTTCAAACAGCGCCTGACATTGGCCCTGCCGTCACCCGGAAGAATTCTTGTTATACGCCTATCATCGTTAGGTGACATCATACTTACATTTCCTCTGATCTCAAAACTGAAGCGAAGATTCCCCGAAGCGGTAATTGACTTTGCTGTCAGAAAAGAATATTCGGAAGCTGTTGAGCTGAATAAAAAGATAAGCGGCATTCTGAAATATGACGGCGATCTTTCCGGCCTTCGCAGAGACATAAGCAGAAACTCCTATGACGTCATTCTTGACCTGCAGAATAATCCAAAGAGCACATATCTGAGGATGTTCAATGCTCCTTTGATTCGCAAGTTCAGAAAAGATCATCTTAAGAAGTTCATGCTTGTCAATGGTGGAATAAATCTCTATCCGGAAATTGTTCCGGTTTACTGCAAATACATACAGACTGCCGAAGGACTACTTTCCAGAAATGACAGCGGATTTGAAACAACTGACCTCGAAGAATCGGATACCCGGATTCCGGACAGCCCCTACGCAGTGGTCGCGCCTTCTGCAAAGCACTTCACCAAAAGATATCCCGCAATGAAATACTGTGAGCTTGTAAAGAAATTCAGAGATACAATACCTGTACTCGTCGGTTCCGGAAGCATGATTGATCTGGAAGTTTGCGGGAAGATCGAAGCATGCTCGGGAAATGCGCTAAACCTGTGCGGCAGGTTGTCACTCAAAGAGCTCGTGTTTCTTATCAGGAGATCGGAGATCGTTATATCAAACGACAGCGCCGTGATGCATCTTGCGGAAGCGGCAGGAAAGAGGGCGGCAGCAATTTTCGGATGCACAGTAAGAGAGTTCGGATTTTTTCCTCAGCTTAAAGAATCTCTTGTATTTGAGAACAAAGGGATTTCCTGCAGGCCTTGCTCGCACATTGGATTAGGCGAGTGCCCGCGCCTTACCTTTGACTGCATGAACAAATTGGAGATCAGCAAAGAGGCACTTCAAATAAATTAGGACATGACAAGGATCATACTGCGAAAGAATGAAGAGCGCAGACTGCTGGAAGGGCATCTGTGGGTTTTCAGCAATGAGATTGAGAAGATCGAAGATGCTGAAGCGGATGTCTGCATTGCGGCAATCTTTGACTGGAAAGGAAACTTTCTCGGCAAGGGGTTTTACAACAGGCACTCTCTGATAGCGTACAGGCATCTGACTTCAAAAGACGAGGACATTGACGGAAAATTCATATTCAAGAGACTCAGCACAGCCAATTCCCTGCGCAGAAGGCTAAGGCCGGACAGAAGTGTTTACCGGCTGTGCAACGGCGAGGCAGACTTACTTCCCGGTCTGATCATTGACAGGTATGATGACAAATATTCGCTTCAGAGTTTTTCAGCCGGGATGGATCTGCTTGCAGGCGAGATCTGCGATGTTCTGAAAAGCCAATTCAAAGCAACGCTTGTGGTGGAGAAGAACATGAACTCAATGCGGACGCTTGAGGGAGCGGAACTGAGGGAAGGGATACTTCATTCATCTTCAGAGAGTAACAGCGGGGAGTTCACGGCGGAGATCGACGGGATCAGGTATTCGATCGATCTGCTGAAAGGACAGAAGACCGGATTCTATCTTGATCAGAGTGACAACAGAAAGTATCTGAGGTCGTTGATAAGAGAGGGTGACTCTCTTCTGGACCTGTTCTGCAACGACGGCGGCTTTTCACTTAATGCCGCTGCAGAGAGTGCAGGAAAAATAATTTCAGTTGATTCCTCGGAAACATGCATACGAAACGTGAAGGAGAACTTTGCCCTGAACGGATTTGAACTTCCCGAGACACACTGCGCCGATTGCTTCGAATATATTGACGGGCTGTTTCAGACACGTGAGAGATTTGATGTAATAGTCCTTGATCCGCCGTCTTTCACCAAGAGCAGAAAGAGCATTCCTCCTGCCATAAAAGCATACACGGAGCTGAACTACAAATGTATGAGGCTTCTGAAACCGGGCGGTGTTCTAATGACCTTCAGCTGTTCTCATCACATAAGCGAGCCTGCATTTGAAGAAATGATCTCACGAGCCGGTGCAAAGGCCGGCAGAACTCCTCAGCTCTTCCGTAAGAGCACATGTTCCTTTGACCATCCGGTGCTTCCGCAAATGGCGGAGACCTCTTATCTCAAAGGATATTTTATGAAGGTGATATAAAAATACCTTACAATTGCTGTGCCGTCATGCTAAATTGCAGGTGTTCTAAACCTCACAAAAACTAAATAAGGAGAATGTTTTGAAAAGGCTATATTCAGTGGCCATGCGGGTGGTCATCGTACTCGCTATTGCCTCTTTCATTTACAGCTGTTCAGACGACGATACAACCAACAATCCGAATCCAACCGGCCCTGATGCAAAGTCCGTTAACGGAACTGTAACATTCGTTGACAACAGCTTCGTCACATCAGGCGGTGTATATCTTATATCAGCTTATCCGTCTTCAGGTTGGCCTCCAACCGGCGGCCCGGCTGCTTACGATACAATAAACGTTTCCGGCTCGACGCTCAGCTACAATTACAAGCTTGTGGACCTCAATCCCGGCGATTATGTAGTGTCGGTCGGTTTCAGAAAAAATACAGGAGGACAAAGCCCGATCATGTCTGTTTACGGATGTGATACTGCACGCTTCGCATCCGGCTCAACATGTTTCCTCAATCCTCCCAAGAAGGCAACCATTGGAGCAAACAATGAAGGCGTGGAGGGCATAAATATGCTCTCATGGGCGGATACCACCAAGAAGGTATATTGATAAGATGTTCTTTGCTGCAAAGAAAAATGTCCTTGGAACATCAGGATGCAGGGCCGGCTGTTGCATGGCCCTGCTTCTGATGATTGCATTTGCCTTTTCGGCATCGGAAGACGCTTCAGCAAGTTACAGCTCGCTCTCCGGCAAGGTAATAGATAAGGAGACGAATTCCATCGTGTCGTTCGTTACTGTCAAGGTGACCAAGACCGGTTCCGGAGAATATATGCAGACTGCTTCCGACATTTCCGGTGCATATTCATTTCAACAGCTTGACGAGGGAGTATATGAAATTACCGCTACCCATGTCGGATATGCCGAATACCGGAACAGCATTTACCTTCAGCAGGGATCGGCGAAAGTTTTGGACATATTCCTGGAGCTTGCAGCAATAGAAACACAAAGGATCAATGTCACATCTACAAAGACCGAAGTAACTCTTCAGCAGACTCCTTCTTCCATTTCCATTGCGAGCTCGGAGGAGTTCAGTAAGAAGAACATTCTCACATTCGATAACGTGATGGAACAGGTTCAGGGCGTTACTCTGAACAGGTCGAGCGGGATCAATGTCAGTTCGCTTTCCATCAGGGGTTCTTCAGATGTTGCCGGAGGCGGAATAGGGAACAGGGTGCTTCTTTTGCTTGACGGCAGGCCTTCACTGACAGGTGATTCGAAAGGTGCACTGTGGTCCCTGATCCCGGTATCTCTGATTGAGAGGACGGAAGTCGTAAAGGGCGCATTCTCTTCTTTGTACGGTTCAAGTGCGATCGGTGGAGTTGTAAATGTGATAACCAAGAAGCCGACCTACAAACCGTACACAGGAGTAAATCTTAAATACGGCTTCTATGAAAAGCTGAATGACAGCCTAAAGTTCAATGACAACCTGCAGTCATTCTCCGGGGCTGACTTCATCCACAGCAATACTCTGAACAAATTTTCCTACCTTCTAAACTTTGACTACCTCCAGAACGACGGGCACGCACAGCAGACAAAATACGGGTTTTACGGACTTATCGGCAAATTCACTTATGACCTGCTGAGCAACCGCGATCTTGAGCTTACGCTTCAGTACACAGATTCCAAGAGCGACTTTCCGCATTACTGGAAGAAAGATGCGGGTCAGCCGGCGGATCCTTACAAGGTGGCAGAGTACTACTTAGGTGACGAGATCAAAAAGAAGACTCAAAGCTTTGACCTGTCTTACAGGGCTGTTCCAAATTCAAGCTCCAAGTATTCCACGAAGTTCTATTACTATTACCTGAACAGCAACTCGATCTACAATCCTCAGAATCCTGTCTCCATTCAGTTTGCAGATTCCGGAACGGCGCTGAACACTTTCATCAACTCATTCAATTTCGGAAACATCTCACAGGTTGATTTCCAGCTGGGCAGTTCAAATTACTTCATTGCAGGATTTGATTTTCAGGTAAACATAGTGGAGTCACAGCCTGAGGAAATTCTGTACGGAAATCAGCAGATGAACAACTTTGGAATTTTCGTGCAGGATCAGTTCAAGATCCTGAAGGAAAGCAACGGTAATTCGATCCTTGCCTCAACCGTGGGAATGCGTGCTGACTATAACAAGCTCATCTCCGGTTCTGAATCATTTCAGCTCAGTCCGAAGATCTCATTCGTATTTAGTCCCAACACCACAAACAGGATCTTTGAAAACACTGCATGGCGCCTGCTTGCAGGAAGGGCATTCCGAAATCCTTCGATAGCGGAAATATATTTTAAGAAGGAACTTTTCGGAGGAATAGAGTTCGTTTACAATCCCGACCTTCAGCCGGAAGATATGATCTCGGCAGAGTTCGGTTTCAGAAAGCAGTATGACAACAGATTTACCTTTGATTTCTCTCTATTCTACAACTATTACAACAATCTCATCCAGTATGTAAATATCGGATCGGGAATTTACGGCCCGTTCCAGGTTAGGAACGTTGCAAAGGCGCAGATCAAGGGTTTCGAAGCGTACATTGATTACAACTCATCTATAAGCCTGGGAGGTAACGACCTCAGCTATTACTTCAATGTTGGCTACACATATCTCAATGCCAGAGACCTGTCCCAAGGCAGGGATAATGATTATCTGCCTTACAAGCCGTCACATAACATGAACTTCACTGTGAACTTCGGGTTTGACGACTTTGACCTGAACGTGAACGGAAGGTATCTCAGCCAGATAGACGAAGTACTTTTCTATGATTATGAAGAGCCCGATGCTTACTTTCTTCTCAACTCAAAACTCAGCAAGACCTTCGGAAATCTGACCGCATTCCTCGCCGTTAACAACCTGCTGAATTCCTCATATCAGGAGCTCGAGCGGATCCAGGCGCCAAACAGAAATTACACAGGCGGCTTCAGTTTCAACTTCTGATCTCTTAAGACACTTTTTTTCCACAAATTCCGGCGGTCACTCATATGAGTATTTCTACTCATACAGAAAGTGTGCTTGCCTCCATTAATCCGGCAAACAGTAATGCCTAATTTTGTAATGAAGCTAGGATAGCTTTACTTCTTTCGATTACCGCAGTTAACCGCGTTATGAAAGCTTCCAATTCACCACGCTTCACGGAGTTCCGGCCCCAAGCCGGAACTCTCCTTATGTACAGAGCTCGCCTGAAATATTATGCCTGTGGTCTGAGTTCGTATCTCCCAAATCCGTTCACATCAATACTTTTTATCTTGAATTGACGATCTGCATTTCCGTTTTTGCAGAATCAATTAATCAACCGGAATAAAATGAAAGCGATCAGAATCATATTAATTTTCATGGCTTTGGTTTCAGCAGAAAGGGCAATATCGCAGGGATGCAGTGACGCAGGGATCTGCACATTTCATGGTTTGAAGGCCGATAACGAAAAGTCAAAGCTCTTAAATACATTTCGTGCCGGAGTGAACAACGGCAAGGGCGACAACGAGATAAACATCTGGTCAACCTACTTTGAATATTACAGAGAGTTCAGCAAGGAGTTCGGTGCAGGAGTAAGGTTCAATTATCTGTCTGAGTCGGGATCTTCTCTGGACAATTCGGGATTCTCCGACATTCTCATCAATCTGGATTATTCGCCTGTTCCGGAAGTTGATATTGTGGCCGGAGTTAAGATCCCTCTTAACGATGCAAACGAGAAATTTGACAGTCTGGATGTCGGACTGCCGATGGGTTATCAGACCTCCCTCGGAACATTTGACCTGTTGCTGGGAATCGGCTACACATACAAAGGGCTGAAACTCGGTGCGGGATATCAGCAGCCGCTTAATCAGAACAAGAACACTTATCTGTCAACCGACTTTCCGCCCGGTGCGCCGTTCGGACAGTTTCAGTCAACCAATCAGTTTGAAAGGAGCGCAGACTTAATGCTGAGAGCTGCCTATGAGATCCCTGTTACCAAACAATTTTTCATAACTCCGGGCCTTCTTCCCATATTTCACCTTGGCAACGACAAGTACACAGACAGCAGTGGTACAGTGGTGGAAATAGACGGATCAAGCGGAGTGACCCTAAACGCAAATCTCATTCTCGAATACAGGATCAATCCCAACAACGCTGTTGTTTTCGGCGGTTCTGCTCCTCTGGTGACAAGGGATTCCAGGCCGGACGGAATGGGCAGAAAATACCTGTTCAATCTCGATTACAAGATCATGTTCTGATTCCGGAGCAGACTTATTTTACCAGCACCATCTTCTTTACAATTCTGCCGGTTCCGCTAGTGAGGGAATAGAAATAAGCGCCTGCAGGCAGATGCGAAGCATCAAGAGTATATTCGTAACTGCCGGGCTGAAGTTCCTCTTTAATGAGCACTGCCGAACTTTGGCCGAGACTGTTGAAAAGCTCCAGTACCGTCATCCCTTTTTCAGCAATTGAGAAAGAGATCTTTGTTGAAGGGTTAAAGGGATTCGGAAAGTTCTGCTGAAGCTCAAAGCCAGACGGAATTTCCGCACTGAATCCGGTTATACCCGATGAAGGATTTGTCAATTCCTTCACAGAACCCGGAATGAAAAACTGGATTGGAATTCCAAGTCCTGTGAGATCAACATTCACACTTGGCACCACATCCCTCAGCACCCACACGTTTGATCCTATGTAAACAGTATCGGGCCTTGAGATGATTGGAATGTACACTGTCGGAAACGGCGGTATCGTTACGCCGTAACTCAGCACGAATGAAATATTGAATTTCTTTGCAAGGAAATTTCCGTTTATTGTGCTAATTGTCTGGTCATTCAACCGCCTTCCGATGGTCTGCACTCTTATCGGAAGCACAAGTGTGTCTATCGTGATCGTTGTGTCGCGTGAGAGAATTGTATAATTTGTATTGACCGTTTGCGAAAACCTGTATGTGTTGTACCATCCGTCAAGCGATCTTATGAAGGCATAGAATGTCGAGTCAAGGAACTCTATTGAGTCAAGAAGCTGAAGCACATTCAGATAAGTCCATGCATTTGTAGTCTGGAAGTTGTAGTAACTTGTGTCTGTGAAAGGTGTGGGCTGGCCTATTGTGAGCAGTCCCGATTTTGACATGACCTTGCTGGCAGTCAATCCCTGATAGTTTGTGACAGTTGCAAACGAATCCACCTGATATGTGCGAAGGCTTGAGATGGGGACGTTCTGTGAGTCAAGAGGGGTATTGCTGTAATACCATAAATATCCCGGAGAAGCCGGAAAGTATGTTGAAGCATTCTGGGCTATGGAACTGCCGGTCATTATCAGGCAAAGTGAAAGAGCAGTTAAAAGTCGTTGCATTTTAGCATTTGGTTTGATTCAAAATAGAAAACGACTCCTTCTAATTCAAAATCAAAATTAATCTTTGCATACAAACTTTACCGCATATTGCATATTATGAACATCCTTTAAATGACATCAATGAAAATAGGCGACTATACCATTCATTCAGTTCAGACCGGTCTCTTCAAACTTGACGGCGGGGCTATGTTCGGCGTCGTTCCAAAGAACCTTTGGCAAAAGACAAATCTTTCCGATGATCAGAACAGGATCGAAATGTGCACAAGGGCTTTACTGCTGGATTCAGGAAAAAGGAAAATACTTGTTGATACCGGGATTGGCTACAAACTCTCGGAGAAGCTGAATTCAATTTATGCCGTTGATTTCAGTACTTACACACTGGAAAGCGGACTGGCCTCGATGGGGTTAAGCAGAAGCGATATCACGGATGTCATTCTCACCCATCTTCATTTTGACCACGCGGGCGGAAGCACCGAATATGACGAAAGCGGCAAGGCCATGCCGGCATTTGAGAATGCTGTTTACCATGTTCAAAAAAAGCACTTCGAATGGGCTATGAACCCGACTGACAGGGATAAGGCAAGCTTCTTTCCGGAAAATTATGTGCCGTTGTTTGAATCAGGCAGGCTGGCATTTACGGATGGCGAGCAGAAGTTTGACGTGTGTATTACACTTTGCCCTCTTAACGGCCACACAAGCCACATGCAGTTGATAAAGGTTTCTGACGGGGATAACACACTGCTTCATCTTGCAGATCTGATTCCAACGGCCGGACATATTCCCGCTCCGTTCATCATGGGCTATGACCTGTTTCCGCTCACTACTCTCGATGAGAAAAAGAAGTATCTTAAGGAAATTTCTGAAAATAGCTGGACCGTGGTTTTTGAACATGATCCTCACAATGAATGCGCAAAGATTTCGTTTGACGGCAAGAACTATTTTGCAACTGACAAATCTGCTTTGAACCAATGAAACAGCAACGCAGATGAACTTCTCTACGCTTGATTATCTGATCATTCTGATTTACCTCATTGCAGTTGCGGCAATTGGGATAATCTCTTCCGGAAAGCAGACATCAGCGAACGATTACTTCCTCGGATCGAAAAAGATCCCGTGGTGGGCGGTCTGCTTTTCAGTTGTTGCAACTGAGACCAGCACACTTACATTCATCAGCATTCCCGGACTTGCCTATCTTACGAATATGAATTTCCTGCAGCTTGCAATGGGATTCATAATCGGCAGGATAATTGTCGCTGTAATATTCATTCCGAGATATTATGCCGGGAACATGGAGACCGCTTACCAGTATCTTGAAAACAGATTCGGAAGTCCGATGAGAAAATATGCATCGGTTACTTTCATAGTTCTGAGGATCTTCGCTGACGGCGTAAGACTGTTCACTACGGCAATTCCGGTAAAATTCATCACGGGACTTGGATATACCGAGTGCATTCTCATAGTCGGAGTTATCACGGTAGTGTATTCCTATGTGGGCGGTATAAAGGCGGTCATCTGGACTGATGTGATACAGATGTTCATCTATGTGCTCGGTGCGGCAGTTTCAATTTACATGATCTTTGAGTTCCTGCCCGGCGGATGGAATGATGTGATGAAGATAAGCTCAGCCGCGGGCAAGTTTGAAGTGTTCTCATTCCCGAAAAGTTTTGCAGATCTTTTCACCGGAGGATATAACCTGATCGGCGGCCTGGTAGGCGGCGCCTTCCTTGCAATGGCTTCCCACGGAACTGATCAGATGATGGTGCAGAGGCTTCTTACATGCAGTGACAAGAGATCTTCACAGAAAGCCGTGGTGATAAGCGGCGTGATCGTTTTCATGCAGTTTGCAGTCTTCCTGTTTATCGGTGCTCTTCTTTACACTCTCTACAACGGCGCCGATTTCAAGTCTCTAGTAATGAACGGCAAGAATCTGACCAAGTCAGATGAGATATTCCCGATGTTCATTGTGAGCAGTCTCCCGACCGGTGTGGCGGGACTGATAGTTGCAGGATTGCTTTCGGCTTCCATGTCAACGCTTTCTTCGGTTTTCAACTCTCTTGCTTCCACTACCATACTTGACCTGATGAAGGGAAACAAGAGATTTACTTCTGATGCGGCAGTGCTTAAATATTCCAGACTGGCAACTTTGTTCTGGGCTTTTGTGATAATGTGCACGGGCCTTTTGTTTGAAAGCGAAACCAACCCGGCAGTTGACTTTGCGCTTAAGATCCAGTCGCTGATATACGGAGGCCTGCTGGGAGTATTTCTCATCGGCGTATTCATGAAAAGAGCGGATCTTAAGACGGCCTTGACTTCCTACACCACCGCAATTGTGTTTCTGATATTGCTCTTTGTCCTTCCGAAAGCAGGCATCATACCGGCGCTGAACCTGACATGGTTCACATTTTTCGGAGTGGTGATCTCATTCATAACGGCGTTCGCTGTCACTTCTGCCAGAAAGATCTGAACAGAAGCCGGCAGGAATTTTATTGAATTGATAAACAAGCACAGCATCTTCAGACAATGTTTGCAGAGATAGCTCTCGACCTGCCGCTCTATTCTTTTTACACTTACTCTGTGCCCGAACACCTGCGCTCACAGGCGGAACCCGGAAAGAGAGCTGTCGTGAGTTTCGGCAAGCGAATCCTTACCGGACTGATAGTTTCACTCAGGGATTCTGCGGGAGTTGAAAATGTCAAGCCTCTGAAATTCATTACCGACAGGGAACCCGTGATAGGCAACGAGCTTATGTCATTCTGCAAATGGATATCTTCATATTACATTGCTCCTCCGGGTGAAGTGCTGTTCTCATGTGTCCCCAGAAAGGCGGCGATCAGTTCAGCCGTTAAGTATGGCCTCTCAGAAAATGCAAAGTCGATCTTTGAAACCTCAAAATTCAGAAGCCGGATCTACGGCGAGATATTCACAGTGCTGATGCAGTCTGCCGATAATCCGCTTTCGGCAAAGCAGATCGAACGGAGGTCCGGACTGTCCAATCTCAAGAGCTACCTTGACAATCTTAAGGCAAAGGGAATTATCAATGAGATAGAATCTATCCGCAGGCCGACCGTTGAAAAGCATGTTTTAATTGTTTCTGCCGGTGAGAATTTTGAACAGCACGGAAAGATCATCGAAGAGAACAAACTAAGATCTCCCAAGTATGTTCAGGCAGTTCACTTTGTTCAGGAAAAGGGTGTTGCGGAAGAGACTGAAGTCCGCGAAGCATCAGGGCTCACCTCGGCACAGTTGAGGAGACTTGAGCTTCTGGGTGTACTGCATCTCCGCGATCAGAGGCAGATGAGGGAACACAAGTCACATTTTGACGAACCCGGAAAACAGATAGTGCTGAATGAACATCAGAAGACCGCGCTTGAAGAGATCTCTGCAAGTGTTGACCTCGGCAGTTTCAGGACATATCTCCTTCACGGTGTTACAGGGAGCGGAAAGACTGAGGTTTATATTAAGGTGGCTTCGCGGTGTGTGGAATCCGGCAAGACAGCCATCATACTTGTTCCGGAGATCTCACTTACTCCACAGCTTCTTCACCGGTTCAAATCCGTATTTGGCCAAAAGGTGGCAGCGATACACAGCAAGCTCACAGAAGGCGAAAGACTCGATACATTTGACAGGATCATAAGCGGCGAGGTCTGTGTGGTTGTGGGCGCAAGGTCAGCTTTGTTCGCTCCGCTCAAAAACCTCGGACTCCTTGTGGTTGATGAAGAGCATGACAGTTCATACAAGCAGGACACATCCCCGAGATACAACGGCAGGGATGCGGCCGTTTACAGGGCAAGCATGGCAAATGCTGTTGCAATACTCGGTTCGGCAACTCCGTCGGTGGAGTCATACTACAATGCAGAGACGGGAAAGTATAAACTTCTCACATTGCCAGAAAGAGTTTCGGAGAGCGATCTGCCTGAGATAAGAGTTGTTGATCTCAGCGACAGGGAATTGCCGGAAACTGATGAAGAGGAGAAGGATATACTCGATAAGATTACAAAGACGCGCGTCAGGTTTTTGTCTAAGGAGATGATCCTCGAAATCGGCAAACGGCTCACGCATAAAGAGAACGTCATAATACTTCAGAACAGGAGAGGATATCACTCATACCTTGAATGCAGGGCATGCGGAAATGTGGAAATGTGCGAGAACTGCAGTATCGCGCTTGCTTATCACAAGTCCTTCGGCGAACTGAGGTGCCACTACTGCGGATATTCGAGGGCATATACTGGCACATGCTCCAAGTGTCTGTCAGCTTCCGTAACTCCAAAAGGGGCGGGTACAGAGAGGGTGGAAGAGGAGCTTAAGAAGTTGTTTGCAGGAGCAGTTATTGTTAGGCTTGATTCCGATTCGCTTACTTCGCGCAGCAAGTATGAGAAGATCCTTCGGGATTTCTACGAAGGGAAGATAGACATACTGACGGGCACACAGATCATCTCAAAGGGGCTTGACTTCCCGAATGTAACGCTTGTTGGAGTCATAAATGCGGACATCGGTTTGCTTAACCCCGACTTCAGGGCAACGGAAAAGACTTTTCAGATACTTACTCAAGTCTCAGGAAGAAGCGGACGAAGCTCCAAAAGGGGAGAAGTGCTGATACAGACAAATCATGCCGACTACTTTGTTTTCAGTGCGGTGAAGAATCATGATTACAAAGGATTCTATTCGCGGGAGATAAAGCTGAGAAAAGAACTTCAGTATCCGCCGTTCAGCAGGATCGCATTGATAGAGATCAAGTCAGCCAATCTTGGGTATGCGGCAGAGCTTGCGAGAAAATTCTTTGACCTGCTGAAATCGTATGACAAGAGAGGGATCCTGAAGATCTTCCCGCCTGTTCAGCCGCTCTTTGCAAAGCTGAATAACAGGCACAGGTTTCACATTATGCTGAGGTCTCCGAAGGATAAGGACGCATCGGGAAGTTACATGGCATCTGTCCTGCGGTCTGCAAGGAAAGATCCTGCGGCAAGGCATCACGACGCAGAGGTGTCAATTGACGTGGATGCCGTTAACCTTATGTGACAAGATTTGTACCCCTGCAAGGATTCGAACCCTGACCAAAGGTTCCGAAGACCTTTGTGCTATCCTTTACACCACAGGGGCGGATATTTGATGTGCAAGTTATCTCATTGCTTTCTTTACTTCAATGTTAATCTCGGCGTATCTGCATGAAAACCTGGAGAGTTTCGATTACAGACCTGAATCAAGGTTTTTGTATACAATTTTTCGGGCTCTAATAACAAAAGTTGGAAATTGAAAACGGATTTTTCTATTTTTACAGAACTTTTTCTTAAGATTAATTTCGTGCAATGACAAGATCGTGGCTCTGCGCCGCCTTACTTCTGTTTTTTTCACATCAGGCAATCTCACAGCTTCCAAACCAGAACACATACCTGCTCCGAAACATTGACAGTTACTCGAGCTATTCGGCTCTCTGGGGCTACAGAGCTCCCGATGGAAGAGAGTATGCGATTCTCGGAACGCAAACCGGAACTTCATTCGTCGATATCACGGATTCGGCGAACATAAGGGAAGTTGATTTCGTGTCCGGCATTAACAGCGGATGGAGAGAAATGAAAACATACTCTCATTACGCTTATGTGGTTTCAGAGGGAACCAACAGCAAACTGCAGATAATTGACCTCCAGTACCTGCCCGATTCGGTAAGGCTTGTATCTGTGTGGGGCTATACAGGCTATACCAAGACTCACTCAATCTCGCAATCAGGAAATTACCTGTTCCTTAATGGCGGAAATGCAACTGCCAACGGGGGAGTGACTGTGGTTGATGTTTCCGATCCGGTCAATCCGGTGAAGCTCGGACAATGGAGCACTGAGTATGTGCATGACTGCCGTGTTCTCAACGATACTATCTGGGCTGCAAATATTTATACCGGCAAGATGTCAATCATCAACGCAACGAACAAGAGCTCTCTGGAAATGGTCCGCTCATGGCAGGCATACCCGACAAGCACTGTTTCTACCCACAACGCCGCGATAACTGATGACCGTGATTACATTCTCACTACGAATGAGCTCAGCAGTCCTGCGGGAAAACTTTTTGTGTGGGATATCAGAGACCTTACTGCAATTACGAGGGTAGCCGAGTGGCAGCCGACAGGAATTACCAATTCGATTGTTCACAATGTGGAGATCTACGGAAACTTTGCCGTGATCGCACATTACACAGCCGGGATAAGGATCGTCAATATCACAAATCCTGCAACACCGCAGGAAGTTGCTTGGTACGACACTTACCCGAACAACAACAATAATAATTTCAACGGCTGTTGGGGAGTGTACATGTTTCCATCCGGCAAGATCATCGGTTCCGACATGAGCAACGGCCTGTTTGTAATAAAGACAAACTTCCCGATGACGGGCTCATCTCAATTGAACTCAGCGATGCCGGAAACATTTTCACTTGAGCAGAATTATCCCAATCCGTTCAATCCGGCAACAACAATAAAATTCTCCCTGAAAGAAAACTCAGATGTGAAGCTCAGCATCTATGACATGAAAGGAGCAGAAGTTACAAGGCTCTTCAGCGACAGAAGGGATGCCGGAGTTTATGAAGTCAGCTTTGATGCATCTAAGCACGGTTTGTCAAGCGGCACTTATCTCTACAGAATTGATGTAGCAGGAATATCTTCAAACTTTTCCGAAACAAAGAAAATGATCTTAACAAAATAATACCCCAAAACAGAAATGAAGAAACAAATCAAATACTTACTGATACTTGCCGGGCTTCTCTTTTCGGCATCTGCAGAAGCACAGCTTCCAAATCAGAACATGTATTTGCTGAGAGCGCTCAATCAGCATCCCGTGTCTCAGGGAGCGGCATATTCGGCACTGTGGGGCTACAGGGCTCCGGACGGCAGGGAGTATGCAATTCTCGGCTGTGACAGCGGAACAGCTTTCGTTGATATTACGGATTCGGCAAACATAAGGGAAGTAGACTTCCTGAAAGGACCGGTTTCTGACTGGAGAGAAATGAAGACTTACTCTCATTATGCATACATAGTTTCCGAAGCTTCTAACAGCGGGATTCAGATAGTTGACCTTCAGTACCTTCCTGACTCCGTCAGGTTTGTAAAGAAATTCAACGCAACAGGCCACACCACCACTCACACGATCTCTCAGTCGGGTCCATACCTTTACCTCAGCGGTGCAAATTCCAGTTTCGTACAAAACGGCGGAATTGCAATTCTCGATCTGACCGTTGACCCGGAGACTCCCGTGCTGAAAGGCAAATGGACTTCTTTATATGTGCATGATTGCAGGGTTGAAAACGACACGATCTGGGCGGCGAATATCTTCGACGAAGAAGTGTCAATAATTGATGCAAGAAACAAGAACTCGATGACAACAATCAGGACTTTTCAGAATCTGCCCGGTTCAGGTCCTCACAATACTGCTCTTTCTTCTAACAGAAAAAGACTCTTTGTCACCGATGAGATCGGGAACGCACCTTTCAGGCTTAAGGTCTGGAATGTTGAAAATCCAAGCAACCCCGTGTTTGTAACAAGCTGGCAACCCACAAACATCACGACATCCATTGTTCACAATATCGAGACATACGGAAATTACGCTGTTGTTGCACACTATACAGCAGGCGTAAGAGTGCTTAACATCTCCAATCCGGATGCACCTCAGGAAGTGGCCTGGTACGACACTTACCCGTCAAACAATGCTGAGTCTTACAATGGCTGCTGGGGAGTTTACATGTTCCCTTCGGGAAAGATCATAGCATCAGACAGGCAGACGGGCCTGTATGTGCTCAAGACAACATTTCCGCTTACGGATATTGGCCAGAGCAATTCAGCTTCAGTTCCGGACGGATTCAGCCTTGAACAGAATTATCCCAATCCGTTCAATCCTTCTACAAAGATAAAGTTCTCAATTGCGGAGAATTCAGAAGTGAGCCTGAACCTCTATGATCTGTCCGGTAAGCTTGTTGCAGAAGTCCTTAATGACAAAAGAGACGGAGGTACCTATGAGGTTGAATTCAGCGCTCAGAAATACGGACTTTCCAGCGGTTCATATTTCTACAAGCTGAAGGCAGGGGAATTTGTACAAACAAGGAAGATGACACTCGTGAAGTGATATAGTTTGCAGAAAGTTTCAGGCCCGGCATTCGCGTGAGTGCCGGGCTTTTTGTTTTTAAGAAGGTCAGTTTACAATTTGTTTACAAAGACAGACATTCAAATTGGGTATTTTTGAAGAAAACAAAACACAAATGAATAAAGTAGTAGTGTTAATTTTTTGTTTAGTGTTGTTTGCGTCATGCGGGAAGAATGAAAAGATCGAAGCTCCAAAGACATCTCAATTGAACGGTGCGGGTGCAACGTTCCCTTACCCATTGTATTCAAAGTGGTTCAACGAATATGCCAAGATAAACAAGGATGCAAAGATCAACTATCAGTCCATCGGAAGCGGCGGCGGAATAAAGCAGATCACAGAAGGAACGGTTGATTTCGGAGCCACTGACAGCCCGATGTCTGAAGAGGAGATCAGGAAGGCCAATGAGAAGAACAGCAACAGCATTATCCATATTCCAACGGTGATTGGTTCAGTTGTGCTTACATACAATGTACCGGGTCTTTCCAAAGAACTTAATCTAACCCCGGAAGCAATCTCAGGCATTTTCATGGGGACGATCAAAAAGTGGAACGATCCGATGATTGCGAAAGAAAATCCCGGAATAAGCCTTCCGGACAAAGATATAATTGTATGCTACAGAACGGACGGAAGCGGTACTACTTATGTTTTTACTGATTTTCTCGGAAAGGTAAACCCGGAATGGAAGTCAAAGGTCGGAGTTGCAAAGGATGTGAAGTTCCCGGTAGGGCAGGGAGGCAAGGGAAACGAAGGAGTTACAGGTCTTGTGAAACAGCTTGAGTATTCCATCGGATATGTTGAGCTCGTATATGCTCTTCAAAACAAGCTTCAGTACGCTCTTGTGAAGAATGCGGAAGGTGAATTTGTTAAGCCATCACTTGAAGCCCTTACAAAAGCGGCCGAACAGTCGGTCGCAGAAATGCCGGATGATCTGAGATTGTCCATAACAAATGCCAGGGGTAAGGAATCCTATCCTATCTCAAGCTACACTTATCTGCTCGTTTACGAAAAGCAGAAGGATGCTTTCAAAGGAAAGGTGCTTAAGGAGTTCCTGACATGGGCGCTGTCATCAGGAGAGAGCTTTGCATCTGAGCTTGGTTATGCTCCGCTTCCGAAAGTTGTGATTGAAAAAGCAATGCAGAAGGTGAATAAAATTGCAGTGCCGTAAACGGCAACAATTGTCTTCTGCCAAAACAATTAACTGAAACTGCCTCTGGATACCGGAACATCTTATAAGGAAATTAAAAGCAGGAAGAAGGCCGGTGACATTATCTTCGAGAATATCACGCTGATATTTGCGCTGATAGTATCTGCATTGGTCATATTCATTGCTCTGGAGATGTACAAGGATTCCTCCGAGAGCAGGGAGATGTTCGGATTCGGTTTCATCTTTTCTTCTGACTGGAACCCGGTTACCGAGCAATTCGGAGCGCTTCCTTTTATATTCGGCACAGTTGTCTCTTCAATGCTTGCTCTTCTGCTGTCACTGCCGGTAAGCATTGGCGTTGCGGTCTTCCTTTCGGAAATTGCCCCTTCTTCTATCCGTTCGCCCTTCAGTTTTCTCATAGAAATTCTTGCGGCGATCCCAAGCATTATATACGGTTTCTGGGGAATATTTGTATTTGCGCCGTTCATGAGAAATACGGTACAGCCCTTTCTGCAAACCTATTTCGGATTTCTGCCTTTCTTTCAGGGGGTCATTTACGGAACAGGACTGCTCACTGCATCCATAATTCTGGCGATCATGATCACGCCGATAATCTCGGCAGTAACAAGAGATGTTCTCAAGGCCATTCCGGTATCGCAAAGAGAAGCGGCGTACGCGCTCGGCGCAACCAAATGGGAGGCCATCAAGATGGCGCTTCTGAATGCAAAGAGCGGAATTCTCGGCGGAGCTGTTCTGGGACTCGGCAGAGCGATAGGGGAGACAATGGCCGTGACAATGGTAATCGGAAACAAGGCACAGATCAAGGCTTCGCTGTTTGAACCTGCTTATTCAATGGCATCGGTGATTGCAAATGAGTTCGCGGAGGCATCGGGGAGTCTGCACATAAGCGCACTCATTGAGGTGGGACTTATACTGTTCGGAGTCACGTTTGTCATAAATTCCCTGGCACGGCTGTTAATCTACAGCGTAACCCGAAACGCATGAGCACTCCTGCAAAGGTATATGGCCCCCCGAAAAATCTTGCAAGGAGAAAGTTCGCCAATTCCCTGATGATCTCTCTCTGCATCATAGCAGGAGTTGTGACAATACTTCCGCTCCTGTACATCTTCTTCTACACAACCAAATCGGGATTGTCGTCAGTAAATGTCGACTTTTTCACTCAGCTTCCTAAGCCGGTTGGAGAAACCGGCGGCGGGATGGCCAATGCGATTGTCGGAAGTATAATCCTCATAGGCCTCGGAAGCCTTGTCGGAATACCGGTCGGAATACTTGCAGGCATTTACGTATCTGAATACTCCAAGAGTTTTGTATCCACGATCGTGAAATTCACTACTGATGTCCTAAGCGGAATTCCGTCCATAATTGTCGGCATTTTTGCTTACGGAATTATTGTACTTCCGATGAAAAGATTCTCGGCACTTGCAGGCGGCTTTGCACTGGGAATACTGATGATACCCACAATAACGAAAGTGACGGAGGAAATGCTCAGACTTGTTCCTCAGACTCTGAGAGAAGCTTCTCTCGCTCTGGGAGTTTCAAGATGGAAGACCTCACTTTTTGTGGTTCTTAAAACAGCATCGTCCGGAATTATCACAGGCATTCTGCTTGCTATAGCCCGTGCGGCAGGTGAGACTGCCCCGTTGCTATTCACTTCGTTCGGAAATTCATTCTGGCAGACATCCATTGATCAGCCGATGGCTGCATTGCCTCTGCAGATATTCTCTTATGCGATATCGCCGTATGAGGAGTGGCACAGGCAGGCATGGGCCGGTGCGTTTGTTCTGATCTTCCTTGTGTTTGTTGTAAACTTACTGGTAAGATATGTTACAAGGAGCAAGTATGGAGCTTCGTAATGATCCCGCAAAAGTTCCTCCTGTACTTGCAGATGATCCCGAACTCCTGAATCCGGATCAAGACCACGATGATGCGGAGACGGATAAGCCTTCCAAGATCGCCGTTCAAACGGAGTCGTTGTCCGTATATTTCAATGAGCGTCCTGCAATAGAAGACATAAGCCTTAAGTTGCGCAGAAACAGGGTGACCGCAATAATCGGACCTTCGGGCTGCGGAAAGTCAACATTCCTCAGGGCGCTGAACATGATGCATGAGATGACTCCGAAGTCAAAAGTTATCGGAAGGATCAGAATTCACGGGGAAGACATAACTTCAGGAAGTTCTGTTGATTTGAGGAAAAAAGTGGGAATGGTCTTTCAGAAGCCCAATCCTTTCCCAACGATGTCAATCTACGATAATGTAGTAGCAGGGCTTCGGCTCAACGGAAGAAAGAAGAGTTCCGGGCTGGATGAGATTGTCGAGAAGAATCTTAAACATGCAGGGTTGTGGGAGGAGGTTAAGGACAGGCTTAAGGCTCCGGCACTCAGCCTCTCCGGCGGTCAGCAGCAGAGACTGTGCATCTCAAGAACAATTGCAGTGAATCCGGAAATAATACTTATGGATGAGCCCACAAGCGCCCTTGACCCTATCTCTACTGCCAAGATCGAAGAGCTCATATACAATTTCAAATCGGAGTATTCGATCATTATTGTGACTCATAACATGCAGCAGGCTGCCAGGGTAAGCGATTCCACAGCCTTTTTTTACCTGGGCAAGCTCATTGAGTTTTCCAAGACGCGGAGGATGTTCACAAATCCCAAAGAAAGGCTGACAGAGGAATACGTCACAGGCAAATTCGGATAAACGGAAGTCTCGCTGTTTGGTGTCGGGTCTTCCCCCCTGATCCAATATCGTCGGTCCCTGAAATTCTTCCCGGACCTTCCGAATCTCCCCCCGAAAAAAAGACAAATATGTTTATTCTTTGAATATAATTTGATATTTTCTTGAAAATTTCGCACAAAGTAATTGCATATATTTGTGTGAACTTCCAACAATAACTTAAGAATCTGCATTAACAAAGTGATGCTGAAAGGCAGAAATATATACTCTATCGCCTTGCCTGCGGCAGTAGTGCTTCTTACGATCTCGGGATTTGTCGAGAGCGTTTTTGTTGCCAGGAACTACAAGCCGCACGTGCAATCACTTTTTGTGGAAAGAGGTGAGCATATACACAATGCAGGCAATGCCAATATACTTTCTTCCGAAGACCTGATACCCGGTGTGCTTGACACTGTCTATACCGACAGGGACTGCTGGCTGGAACTTCGGATAGAAAAGCAGAGATTGTATCAGCATTGGAGGGATGGCAGAATTGAAACATATCCTGTCTCAACCGGCAATCCAAACGGCGGTCCGACTTCTCTGGAATCAAGACCGGGACTGTTTGCAATTTTCATGAAAGTGGAACATCACAAGTCATCTCAGTTCAACAGTTCGAACATGTACCACTTCATGCCTTTCAATCAGGGGATCGGATTTCATTCAATTGACGGAACATCGTATTACGCGCATCTCGGAGTCCGGCCGAGTTCCCACGGATGCATCAGAATGAAGCATGAAGATGCAAAGAAACTATTCAAGGATTGTCCTGAAGGCACACTGGTTCTTGTATCAAAAGGCAAAACTGCAAGGACTGTTTCATTTGCACCGAGGGAAGTTGTAAACGGCCCTCAGTATTCCAATGACCAGATGAGATGGATGCTTGCCATGAATCTCAGGAACCTTTTGACGGGAAATTATTTTGCTGAGTCAAGAGAACGATTCATAATTGATCCGAAGATAATTCCGAAGTCGGGCATCTACAACGGGTATAATGCAGAAATGCCGGAGAAGCAGAAGATCCCAAGGTCATTCCCTTCTTTTACAGAGTCGAGAGACAAGCTGAAGCTTATTGATAATATAAGGCTGGAATCTGTGAATCTTGAAACCGCGTCAGTAAGCGCACATGAGACGCTTGAAACGTTTGAGCAGGAAACACTTGTGGAATATGATAATCAGGTGGTGAAAGAGTATTTCAGCAATCCGATTGGCGTTCTGCCTTATTTCGGACCCAAAAGATAGTTTCTCTTCCGGGAGAATTCTAATTTGGAACAAAGCGAGAGCGGAAAAGTTATACAATAAAAACAAATCAAAACCCTAACCTGAAGGAGGGAATCATGTCAGAAAAAACACAAGACCAGCCGGTCTTCGAAGAAATTGAAAAAAAGATGAAGTACGGCGCGCCGGAGCTCCAGAGACTCTATAAGAAATTTGTGACGCGCGGATTGATCTTTGCTGTGATCCTTCATCTTGTACTGGTATCCGGTTATGTCTTCGCGCTCTATCTGGACAAGGTAAGAGCCGAAAGAGAGAAATCAGATATGCAGAAAAGAGAGATAACTCTGGAAGAGCTTGACATTCCTCCGCCGATAGAGGATGTTCCGATCGAGGAGCCAAAGGCGGTAGCTCTCAAAGACCTTTCTGCTCTCGTTCCCGAACCGGTGGCAAAGAAGGAGATCAAGGAAGAAGTTCAGCTGAAGACCCAGAAGGAACTTGAAGAAGTGAAGCTTCCTGTTGCTTCTACAGGTACCGATGATCCGAGCAAGGTAAACCCGAATGCCGAGTTTACCGGTAAGGTTCAGGAAAAGAAGGTAGAAGAAAAGGTTGAGAAAAAGGAAGAAAAGAAGAAGGATGTGTTCCAGCAGTTTGAAGTTGAGAAGGCTCCTGTTGCAGTTAACCTTGGTGCCGTGAAGGGTTCTATGAGATATCCTGAAATTGCCAGGCAATCAGGAATTGAAGGCAGAGTTGTAGCCAAAGTTCTCGTCGGAACCGACGGTTCGGTCATAAAGGTTGGCGGAATCAGCGGCCCTGAAGTTTTCAGGGATGAAGTTGCAGACAAGGTAATGAATCTTTCCTTTACTCCGGCCCTGCAAAACGGTCAGCCGGTGAAATGCTGGGTCAGTGTTCCGTTCAGCTTTTCTCTGGGCGGAAAGAAGAAAGCTGCTGACGAGGATAAGGAAGAAGAATCAGGCGAATAATAACGTAATAGTTTTGCGGTATGAATGCTTCAATAATTGTCAACTTTGCAACAGCTGTCATACTGCTTGTCGTGGGACTGCTTGTAATGTTCAGCATTATTCCTTCAGGAAACATGAACACGACAACCTATTATCTGTTTGCATTCATACTGATCGGCTACGGGATTTACAGGTTCATCAATACGTTTTCCAAAATAAAGCAGCATAAGCTTCAGGAAAGGATTGAGAAGATAGAGGAGGAGAGAGAAAAGCTCCTGGGAAAATGAATAAGTTGTTCGCTTACATTTCTTTGCCGCTGTTTGTCATGGCGGTGTCACTTCTTGCAGGTTGTGACTTCGGCAAAATAAAGTCCACTTCTACCACAGGCGAAATGAAGCTTGCCGTAGATGAGAATCAGGAACCTCTGATGAGAGCTGAAGTTCTTGAATTTGAAAGGCTCAATCAGGAAGCAAAAGTAAAGATTGTTGTAGGTCCTACTAACAAAGTCCTTGCCGATCTCATAAATGGTGATGTTAAGACTGTTGTCTCAAGCAGGACAGTGAACGAAGAAGAGAAGAAGATCCTTCAGAACAACAAGACGGAATACAAGGAATATCCAATAGCAGTTGACGGCATTGCATTTGTAGTCAATCCGTCCAATCCGGCGATAAGGGTCACATCCAATGATCTCAGGGGAATTCTGACGGGAGAGATCAAGAACTGGTCTTCAATTGTTTCGCAGGATGAAGAACAGAACAAGGCGCTTAAGTCACTCTCCGGAGCGGGGGATAAGATCACAGCTTTCATTCAGAGAAAGAACTCATCTACCTATGACTATGTGAAGGACAGTATTCTGAAGGGATTGGATTATTCTTCCTCTGCAGTGATCTGTTCCACAACGGTGCAGATTCTCGAAGGAGTAAGGGCCAGCAAGGGAGCTGTGGGAATAGTAAGCATGAGCTGGCTTTCAAAAGGCGTACAGGATGAGATTGATTCAACTGTCAGGGCTCTCCGCATATCAAAGATCAGGGACAACGGCAGGCAGGAAGACTTCAGAGAGTTTCATCAGGGATTGCTTGCAAACGGAAATTACCCTTACAGACGAACGGTATATCTCATATCAACAGAACTTGACATAAGACTTTCAACAGGATTCATAACATTCATGACCCGGACTGACGGGCAAAAAATAGTCCTGAAATACGGACTGGTACCGGTCAGTCAGCCGGTCCGGACAATTCAACTAAACTGAAACTCGCACAAAAAAACACAAAATGAACAAGAAGGCAATTTGGATCTATGCAATTATTGCAGTCCTGTTTTCATCTGCATACACTTATTCGCAGATCGACCAGGGAATCAAGGCTGCGCAAAGCGGCGACTATGTAAAAGCAGTAAACCTCATGAAGGCGGGCATTGGCAGTGAGACCGGTTATGAAGCCAATTACTATTACGGGCTTTCACTCTTCAAGACCGGAGCTGTGAAGCAGGCGGAAACATATCTCAGCAAGGCTCTGAAGGATGACAACGAAGGCGTTGAGGCATTGATGACAATGGGCGACCTTAAGAGCTCTCTCAGAAAGTTCGACGATGCCAGCGGCTTTTACAAAAAGGCTTTGGCAGAGGAACCCGAAAATCTCAATGTGCTTTTTGCCCAGGCAAACAATTTCACAAAAGCAGGAAAAGTTGATGATGCGATCACCACACTTACATTTGCCAAGACTTTGTCAGAAAAGAATCCGGACGTATTTGTAGGTCTTGGTGATGCTTATTATTTCAGACGTGCATACGGTCCTGCAATGGACAATTATGATCAGGCGTTGAAGCTTAATCCAAAGAGTGCAAAAGCACAGTACGGCAAGGGACTTGTGTTCTTCAAGCAGAAGAAATACAATGATGCGCTCGAAGCGTTTAAGAAATCAGTTGATCTCGATAAGAACTTTGCCGACGGATACCTTGAGCTCGGAAGGCTCTATTATTTCAATGAGAATTATCCGAATGCCCTTGATGCATTTGACAAGTATGCAAAACTGCGCCCGGGGTCTGTTGAAGGCGAAACATACATAGCAAAGACTCTCTACGGCCAGCAGAAGTACGATGAAGCTCTTGCGAAGCTTGATGCAATTGTAGCGGCCAATCCTGACGCTGACCTTTCATCAGCATACAAATACATGGCATATGTTTACCATGACAAAGAGCAATATGACAAGTCACTTGAATACTTTGCAAAAGTTGATCCGGAGATAATTGACCTCGAAGACCATATCATGCTTGCCAAGATTTATGCGGGTAAGAAGGATTTCACTAATGCATACAAGAATCTTGACCTTGCAGTTGGTCACGACAGCACTGACGAGAACACATATTACAACTACGGTGTGGTGCAGTTTTCCGAGAAGAGCTACGATGCGGCCCTGGCGAATTTTGATAAGGCAATTGCAATGGGTACAACCCAGATTGCCGCTTATGTTTACAAAGGACTTTCGCTTTATTCGCTGAAGAGATACGATGAAGCCATCAAAGTGTTTGATGAGGCAATTCAGATGGATAATTCATTCGTACAGGCATGGCTGTGGAAAGCGAGGGCGCAGGTTCAGATCGATAAATTTGATGAAG
Source organism: uncultured Ignavibacteriaceae bacterium (assembly GCA_964615795.1). GTDB lineage: Bacteria > Bacteroidota > Ignavibacteria > Tepidaquicellales > Tepidaquicellaceae > JADJAH01. The sequence goes on along the minus strand of CAZTQR010000001.1, from coordinate 12,073 downwards.
CTAAGGCAAGCTATAACAAAGTGCTTGAACTTGATCCCGGAAATCAGAGTGCGCAGGATGACCTGAAACTGCTTGAATCAAAGCAGTAGGATTTCTCATACTAAATGCATATGGATAAGATATTAAGTTACATTGACAGTAACATCGGGCAGTTTACTGAACAGCTCAAGGACTTTCTGGAGATCCCTTCGATCAGCACTGATCCTGATAAGCGGGATGATGTAAGGAAGTGTGCACAGTTCGTTGTGGAGAGGATGAATGAGGTCGGGCTTGAGAATGTGAAGATCTTCGATACGCCGCTTCATCCGGTCGTATATGGCGAATGGCTTCATGCCGGCGCTGACAAGCCGACGATACTGATCTACGGACACTATGATGTTCAGCCTGTTGATCCCGTTGAACTTTGGACCAGTCCGCCTTTTGAGCCGGTCATCAAAGACGGGCAGATCTATGCAAGAGGCGCGGTTGATGATAAGGGACAGGTCTTTTTGCAGTTGAAGAGCATTGAAGCACACATGAAGAACAACGGCGCTCTTCCGGTCAATGTGAAGTTCATAGTTGAAGGTGAGGAAGAGATCGGAAGCATCAATCTGGAAAAATTCATAATTGACCATAAGGATCTCCTGAAGTGCGATTATGTCGTGGTCTCCGATACATCAATGTTCGGCAAGGGGATTCCGTCTATCTGCTACGGGCTCAGGGGACTTGCATACATGCAGATCAATGTTACAGGTCCTAACCGCGACCTGCATTCAGGTTCATACGGTGGCGGAGTGGACAATCCGATCAATGCACTTGCACACATAATCTCAAAGCTCAAGGATGAGAAGGGCAAGATACTCATTGACGGATTTTATGATGATGTCATTGACATGACTTCAGAGGAACGTGAAGAATACTCCAAACTTCCGTTTGACGAAAAGAAATATAAGGAAGGGCTTGAGATTGATGAGGTCTTTGGAGAAGAAGGATATTCAACGCTTGAAAGGGTTTCCGCAAGGCCCACACTTGACTGCAACGGTATTTGGGGAGGATTTTCAGGTGAAGGGGCAAAGACAGTGCTTCCTTCCAAAGCGGGTGCGAAAATTTCGATGAGGCTCGTACCTAACCAGCAACCGGAAAAGATAGAGAAGCTATTTGAGAAGTATGTGAAAAAGATCGCTCCAAGGTCAGTCAAGGTAGAGGTGAAGGCATTGCACGGAGGGATGGGAGCTATTACACCTCTCGATTCGCCCGCAATGAAAGCGGCACTGACTGCAATGGAAATGGCTTATGGAAAAAGGCCGCTGTTTACAAGAGAGGGAGGATCGATTCCTGTGGTCAATGTGTTTCAGACAATTTTAAATGCGCCGACCATACTGCTCGGATTCGGCCTTCCTGATGAGAATCCTCATTCGCCTGATGAGCATTTTGACCTTGACAACTTCCACAGAGGAATAAAGACATGCGCCCACTATCTGAACGAGTTATCGAAAATCAATATCAAGAATAATGGCAAAAACTAAGCAAAAGTCAGTAGCCGCAATAAAGTCAAAGAGACTCAAACACGAACAGAGCCATTTGCATTTTGCGATGACTGCAAAAAACTACACGATAATCGGAGTGGGGATAGCAGTCATTATTGTAGGATACATACTGATGAATGCAAACTCCGTTGACGGCTTCATGCCAACGGTCGTGGCTCCGGTATTGCTTGTCCTCGGTTATTGCTTCGTGATACCTTACGGCATATTGTTCAATGACAAATCAGGCGAGGAGTCTGCTGAGACTACTGTAGAGCAGGTAAGGGAAGAAACTAATAAGGCAACCGGCTCTGTTAGCTCAAATGTAAAAACCGGCTGATAATACAAGTCAGCAATTGTTCTTTGAGATTTTGGGAATGCAACGGTTTCGACGAACTGAAAGATGGTTGGAACTGCATATAGTGTTGCTGCAACCACTCTAAAACTGCAGAAAACAAATAAACAACAACAACGTAGAGAACAACTACGCTATGGCTGCCTAATAAAACAGGTAACCTTGTTCACAGGCCCTCTCTTATCGGGGCTTGCGAACATCAACAGATAAGATAGCCTGATTGAGCTTCTGAGTAGAGACGGCGAATCTAACATCAGAATAGCATTGCAAAGGTAAGCCGGGCTTCCCGAGCTGTGCGAATAACCAAAGCCCCGGATATATATGTAGACGTTCTAATGGTCTTCTTTTCGGACCCGAGTTCGACTCTCGGCATTTCCACGATTCACATTATCAGCAAGCCGCAGGAATGCTTCAGCTACTTTCTGCGGCTTCACTTTTTTCAGTCCTTCATCAGAATCTGAAACAATTATCTCATTCAGACTGCTTAGCGGGGCAAATCTTCTGATGTTCCATTCCACATCAGGGTAGATACCGACCACAGGCGTATTGTAGGCCGAGCAAAGATGAATAATGGAAGTATCCGGGCTTATCACAATGTCGCTGACAGAGACTTCCTGTGCGGCATCAAGTATTGTTTCCGTTTGAATGTATTGTGAGCCGGTCTTCTTTGCCAAACTTGCCGCTGAATCCGATTCTTCAGGGTGTGAAATAATGCGGATGCCGGCGTCCGACTTATTTCTGATCAAGCTGATGATCTCTTCCGAAACACAAGTGTCGAGTGACCGGCCTTCCTTACCTGCTGAAATATTCAGCATTACATTCAAACGGGACCTCTCAGTTGCCTGCAAAATAGATTTACCTGCTTCTGCATTTAAAGGCAAAGAAGGAAGTCTCTCATCGTCCGAATAATCCTCACCGAGAGCTTTAATGGCCGCAAGCTGTAAATCAACATAATGTTCACATTGCCTGAAATCGGAAAGGTCAATGGCAAAAGTTGCTTTGGTGTTCGAGTAGCCAAGTGATGAACGCGGACTGAAAAGCCTGAGAAAAAGAGCGGAAGTGTCCGAAGGCTCCGTCTTTGCGTCAATCCACAAATCGGTTTTCCTTAAGCCGGAGTAAAGAAGTTTCAGGTCTTTGACAGGATGCTTATGATAAATAAAAACATGATCGGCCAGTCCGCAGGCTTCGGCAATCACTGAATTGTGTTCCGATGCAAGGACATGCAAAGCCGAATGAGGAAAAGTACTGCGGAGCTTTCGCAAAAGGGGAGTGGTAAGGATCATATCACCGAGCTTGCCTATCTGGACAACAGTTATGCTGTCGGGAGGATGTAACCTCATGAATAAGATCGTCAGATCACTTTTTGCCCTGATTGCCTTTTCTAACATCAGAAGGCTGGACCTTCACACTGGCTCCGTCAGTTTCGGCCGCCGGCTTCCTGTACTTCGTCCAGAACTGCTCGGCAAGCGAGAAAACATTGAACATCAGATAATACAGATTAAGCCCTGCGGGAAAGCTGAAGAACAGCAACGTCAGCATCACCGGCATAATGTAAACCAATGCCTTCTGCTGAGGATCAGTCATTGTCATCTTCTGTTGAATGAACATTGAAATTCCCAGAAGTATGGCAAGTCCGGAGATCTGATCAATTCCGAAGATCGGTATTTTGAAAGGCAGATGCAGAATTACATCGGGCGAGGCAAGGTCTTTTATCCATAAGAAACTGGCATGACGCAGCTCCACGGTTGAGTTGAATACGCCGAACAGAGCATAAAGTATGGGCAACTGAAGCAAAAGCGGAAGACAGCCGCCTGCAGGGTTGATCTTCTCTTCCCTGTACAGCTTCATTATCTGCTCATTCGCCTTAACAGGATCGTCTTTGTACTTGTCGCGAATGATCTTGATCTTCGGATTCAGCTCAGACATCTTTTTCATGGACTTTGTCTGAGATTTCGTCAGCGGCGAAAGGACGATCTTCATCAGCAATGCGAAAATGATTATCACCAGTCCCCAGCTCGGTATGAAGGTGTGAAGAAATTTGAACACAGGCAGAATCACAAACTGCGCAATCGGCCTCACAATGAAATCCAGCGAGAACCTCATTGTCCTCTCGAGGTCTCTCTCGTAGGACTTCAGGATCGTGTAGTCGAGCGGTGTGAGGATGACAAGAAACGCAGATTTCTCTTCCTTGTCATTCTTAATGTCCATCTTCAGGCCTATAGAGTAGTTCTCCCTGAAACCGTTGTCCGGCAGAGTCTCCTTGTATCCTGACAAGTAGGCTCCGTCTCCTTTACGGTCTCTCGGTATGAGGAAAAGTCCGAAGTACTTTGATCGCAGACTTACATAATCCGTGTTACCGTTAAAATCGCCTTTGTATTGTTCGCCAACGTCAGTCGCATCAAGTGTCTCCAGCTCTCCGCCCATATGGGCAAAGGCCTCTTCGTAGGTGATCTCCTGATCGCTTCTGAATTCTGTCATGTTCAGCGATGACTCCCACACAACCTGGTACTTGTTGCCCGATATGAATAAAGCTGAATTCAAGAATTCATACTCCACATCGAATTCATATTTGTCGCGGAAGAAGGTGTAAGTGATCATTATCTTCTGCGCAGAATCGCCTGAAACCGGAAGGGTGTAAGACAGCTTGAATGAACTGTCGGAAGACAAATTCACCTTCTGCCATTCCGAGTAATTGCCGTCAAAGACAAGGTCCTTTGTGTTGATCAGCTTTCCTTCCTTTGATGTAAAGAGCAGGCTGAGTTCTTTGCCGCTTTTCCAGTCAACAAGCTGAAGCGGCTTCTTGTCCCATGTTTCGTAATTCTTTATAGTGTATTTCCTGATGCATCCGCCGTAATTGGTGAACTCATATTGTACAAGGTCATTCTCAAGTATAATGACTTTTTCTCCCGGTGTTCCCGGCACTCCGGCAGTGCGGGAGTAAAAGCTCTTTCCTGACCTGTTCATCAGCGAATCAATGATTCCCGATGTTGACGTATCCTTCGGTGTCTTGTCCTCAGTGATTACAGGAGTCTTCGCGGTATCAGTGCTGAGTTTTTGCTCAAGCGTGTCCGCAACAGGCTTCTGATTCTTCATCGCTTCCTGCTGAATGGAGCTGTTCCAGTAAAGCCATATCATAAGCACAACACCTATCAGAACAAATCCAAGCAGGGACCTCTTATCCATTAAGTTTCACGGTTAAATTCTTGTTTGATTGCTTATCATCAAGGCTGTCGCCCGGCGGAACCGGGTCATAGCCGCATTTGCAGTAAGGATTGCATCTCGCAATCCTTCTGACTGAAAGCCACACTCCTCTGGCAAAGCCGTGCACTTCAAGAGCCTCAACTGCATATTCGGAGCAAGTAGGGTAAAACCTGCATGAAGGCGGAAGCATCGGGGAAATGAATTTCTTGTAGAATCTTATCAGCCGGACTGCGATATCACTTAACATTTGTTCTGTCCAGTATCTTTCGAATTATATACTTCATGTCTTCTTCAAAGAGCATCTGCTTTGGCATTGGTTCATTGAAAAACTGCTCATATCCGCGGTCCGTAAGTGTGAACAGAAGATCCATGTTCCTGTTTTCGAAGAGCAAGGTTGATTTGTTTTTTCTGTAAGTTTCCTTCAAGAGCCTTCTGATCCGGTTTCTGAGAAATGATTTCCGGATCTTCTTTTTTGTAACAAGAAAGCCCACTCTTACTCTTGGTGTTAAGGGCGGGCCGGAGTTCTTTGACTCTTTGCCTGAACCGGGATAGACGGCATGAACCCTAAGGAAATTTGCAGATACGGACCGGGATTCTCTGAGAACTTTTTGAAAGACCCCATAGCCTCTCAGTATCTCGTCTTTGGAAAGCCGCTCGTCCTCAGCCATGCCGCTGTTCATAGCATTACCCGGCGCAAAGATTCTTACTACCTGCTGGGATGTCTTGTAAATTCGTCGCTTACTGTGAGTTTTTTGCGGCCTTTTGCCCTTCGCCTCGCAAGAACCTTTCTGCCGTTCTTGGTTGCCATTCTTTCTCTGAAACCATGCTTATTCTTGCGTTTGCGGTTACTCGGCTGATATGTGCGTTTCATTGGCTACGTAATTTATAAACCCGAAAAATAGGAAAGCAGGCGTATATTTACAAGGTTAAGATTTTTCCCGGAAAGCTTTCCACATGCTCCGAGCAATAAAGGTCCGTAGGCTCACTATATGATGAGGGGTATGAATTTAGGATACTCTGCAGTATTTCCGGAATGAAACGCGGGCGTCAGCGGACAGAGGGCACCGCTTCTTTTCTGATCCTCATAAGGATCACTATTCCGATAAGAATCAGAATGACGGAAACTATCTGCGCCTGTGACAATCCTGCCGCTACAACAGGGTTTATCCTGATAAACTCTATTATGAATCTGGACATGCCCGATAGTATGAGGTAGTAGGCAAATACCGTGCCTGACGGATTGGGCTTCTTCCTTATGCTCCAAAGGAAAGCAAAAATAAGGATGGCCATAACAAGTTCGTATATTGAAGTTGGATGGACCAAAACACCCGGCTTTGTAGGCACTGTTCCGTTAGCGTAGCTGTATCCGAGAAACTCCCAGGATGTCCCGTTTACCGGAATTCCGTAGTCACCGTCCCCGGAAAGATGGCATCCGATTCTTGCAATGCCGTAACCCAGTGCAGCGGCAGGGGACATCATGTCAAAAAGCTTCAGAGTTGGAATGTTCTTTGAACGTGAATATAAGATCATCAATACGATCGAAAGCAGGAGTCCGCCGTAAAATGTCAGGCCGGAAGGCGAGAAGAGGTAATCTTTTGTCAGATAGAAACTCAGCGGCTTTGACTGTCCAAAGTTCCATTCTTCAATTATATAGAAAAGCTTTGAACCAACTATGCCGCCGATAAGACACAGCAAGACGACTACACTTCCAATGGAATCCGGATACCCGTTTCGCTTCAGCTCACGGTTGAAAAGTACACTGCCGACAATGAATGTGAGCCCGAGAAACAGTCCGTAGCTGTAAACAGGTACCGGCCCGATCTCGAAAAGTTTAGGATACAAAATTTTCCTCCGTGATCACTTTAATGAACTTTTTCTCCGGATCGTGTGTGAGCTTTATGCCGGATTTCGAAACATCGAACCTGAACAGCGTCTTGTTCTTTCTGTACTTTGACAAGTGAAGTGTATATGCCGCATTTCGAAAATCATAAAGCTTATAAATGAAGAATGCAGGGCCTGTTTTAGAAAAGTCAAGTAAAGGTGCCGAAAGGCCTTCTATATTAAAAGCCAGCTCATGCCTGTCGGCAGTAATGTTTGGCTCAACGTTGATCCTGTATGCGAAATTCTCAAAGACTTTCTTCGTGCGGAAATCAAATGCAATGAAATCCTTTCCCATAACACTGTCATAGTCTTTGTAAATGTAAAGCTCATATTCAAAGTCGAGCTTATCGGGCCTGACCTGCTTGGTTCTCATCTTTGAGATAGTTAATTATGTTGGCTAAACCGGAGACGTTTCTGATATTGCCATCCTTCATTCTTCTGATTTCTGCCGAGTCATTCTGAAGTTCTCTCTCGCCAATAACCATGGTGTATCTTGCCTTTTGACGGTCCGCTTCCTTCATTTGTGACTTTACGCTTCTGCCGATGAGGTCCGTTTCGCATTTGATCCCTGCCTTCCTGATGTCGCTGATCATCTTCATAACTTCTTTGCGTACAGTTTCATCCGCAGAACAAATGAACAGAACTATGTCTGCCGCTTCTTTCGGATTCACAGATGCTGAAGCAAGCGCCATCTCAAGTCTTTCAAATCCTGCGGCAAATCCGATAGCCGGTGTGTCCTTTGCTCCAAGCTGTCCCGCAAGAAGGTCGTACCTGCCTCCTCCCAGCAGTGAATTCTGCGCACCAAGCGAATCCGATGTAAATTCGAAAGTTGTGGATGTGTAATAATCAAAACCCCGGACAAGGCGAGGGTCCTTCACCGTGTTTACCCCGAGCGAGTCGAGCAGACCTAATAGCTTGTTGAAGTGATCCAGAGTTTCCTGATTCAGATAATCGCTCAATGCGGGAGCGGCTTTTAGAATTTCCAGATCCCCCGCGTCTTTCGTATCAAGTATGCGAAGCGGGTTCTTTTCGAATCTTCTCTTGCTTTCGGAAGATAGTGAATCGAAATTTGGCTTCAGATAGTTCCTGAGGGATTCTGTAAAGAGCTTTCTTTCTTCAGTCGAACCGATAGTATTTATGCGGATGCTGTAATCGGACAGGCCTAATTCCTTAAGTATAGTGTCCGCGAGAACGATCATCTCTGCATCCGATGTGAAATCCGAACTTCCGATACATTCCGCACCGAACTGGGAGAACTCCCTGAATCTGCCCGCCTGCGGCCTTTCGCGGCGGAACATGTTGCTGATATAGTAAAGCTTCTGCAGAGGGTTTTCGTTGTAAAGCCTGTTTTCGACATAAGACCTTATAACAGGAGCAGTCATTTCAGGCTTCAGCGTAAATTCTCCTTCGTTGAATGAGTACATTTCCTTGGAAACAATGTCTGTCTCTTCTCCAATGCTCCTCTGAAAAAGCTTTGTCTGTTCGAAGGTCGGAGTTCTTATCTCTTTGTAGTTGAATCTGTCAAAGATGTTCCTGATGGAATTTTCGAGATAAGTTCTTTGAAATGCCTTTGCGGGTGTAAGGTCGTAAGTGCCTTTGGGCTTCTGAATTTGCATCGGGCAAAAATATGTTATTAATGATAAATCTTAAAGTTATATTTGACAGCTTCTGCAATGAATGAGGTGAGTATTCTCTAAACAAAACTTTTGCCTGCATAAATGAAAAACGTAGTCATGATCCTGTATTCGCTTGTTGCCATCGCCGGCCTGTATATGCTTGTTCAGAGACTACTGAAGAAAAATGTGAACATTGTATTCGGCATTCTTCATGGTTTTGCCGGGCTTATCGGAATTGCGCTTCTTATCATAATGGCTTCTTACAAGCAGTCGGTAATTCCTGTCGAAGCAATACTGGTGCTGTTCACGGCTTTTCTAATTGGAGGAGGAATATTCTCGGCCAAAGTGTTCGCAAACAAATTCAGCTTATGGGCTGCGGTCAGCCATGCCATAGCAGCAGCGGTTGGATTGTATCTGCTCTTTGCAGCGCTTGGCTGATTAGGCCCGAAGTAATTTCTCCCAGCAATCCCTGCCAACTTGCCGGATGATCATTCCCTAAGACTTCATAGTACCAATGCCCAAAGTCAAATTTAATTGAATTTAGTTTGCGCAGTAATAGTTTTATATTGCCTAATTCCAAATGATCAAAAACACACTTCACTAAAATGCCATATAATTCGATTCCCGACAGGTTTGTTGAAAGGCATATCGGCCCCGATACAGCTGAAACAAGGGAAATGCTTGAAACCATTGGCTACAAATCAATGGACGAACTGATCTCAGATACAATTCCTTCGGGCATAAGGCTCGGAAAGGAAATAGAACTTGATGAACCGCTCACCGAACAGGAATTCATTACAAGACTGAGGGAAATAGGATCCATGAACAGGATCTTCAGGTCTTATATTGGAATGGGATACTATCCGACGAACACTCCTGCAGTCATACAGCGTAACATACTTGAGAATCCGGGCTGGTACACGCAATACACGCCTTATCAGGCAGAAATATCCCAGGGACGGCTGGAAGCGCTTCTCAATTTTCAGACAATGGTGATGGACCTCACAGGAATGGACATAGCTAATGCATCCCTTCTTGACGAAGCAACAGCCGCCGCAGAAGCAATGCTTATGTTCTACCACACCAGATCAGGAAAAAAGAAAGACGCCGTAACACTGTTTGTGGATCAGGATATATTTCCGCAGACACTCGATGTGATAAAGACCAGGGCAGTTCCACTCGGCATTAAAGTAATAACGGGCGACTTCAGAACTTCAGCCCTTACCGATGACATGTTTGCCGTCATAGTGCAGTATCCTTCAGGAAAGGGAGAGGTGAATGATTACAGTGAGTTCTTTGAAAAAGCCGATTCTTTGGAGATCAACAAGATAGTGGTTGCAGACATAATGTCGCTTTGTGTGCTCACTCCTCCAGGTGAATTCGGTGCGGATGCTGTTGTGGGATCAACACAGAGATTCGGAGTTCCGATGGGTTACGGCGGTCCTCATGCTGCCTATTTCGCCACACGGGACAAATTCAAGAGATCCGTGCCGGGCAGGATCATAGGTGTGTCAATAGACAATCAGGGTAACAGGGCTTACCGGATGGCTTTGCAGACAAGGGAACAGCACATCAGAAGGGAGAAGGCAACCAGCAACATCTGCACGGCTCAGGTGCTTCTCGCAGTAATGGCATCAATGTATGCCGTTTATCACGGGCCGGAGCGGCTTAAGCTTATCGCCGGCAAGATCCACGGGCTTACTGTTCTGCTCGACACACTTCTGAAAGGTGCCGGCTATTTTCAGGCAAACGAGACTTATTTTGATACTCTTGAGATAAAGACAGACGATGCAACTCTGATTGCAAAGATCAGGAAGATTGCGGAAAGCAGGATGATGAACTTCCGGTATGATGAAGGAATAATCGGAATCTCCGTCAGCGAAGCCGACACGCCGGAAAGCATCCTTGAAGTTGCTGACGTGTTTTTCGAGGCATTGGGAAAGAAGAGGGAACTCGGTGCGGAGGAAGTGATGAAAGACATAACAGAAAACACAATTCCTGAGAAGTTCAGGCGAAGAAGCGAATTCCTGCTTCATCCGGTCTTCAATTCATACCACTCGGAGACACAGCTCCTAAGGTACATGAAGGCGCTCGAGAACAAGGACCTTTCGCTTACAACATCCATGATCCCGCTGGGCTCATGCACGATGAAGCTGAATGCAACTGCTGAAATGGCAGGTGTTACATGGCCTGAATTTTCAGGCCTGCATCCTTTTGCTCCGCTTGATCAGGCCGGGGGATATGCAGAGATCATAAATGAGATATCTGAGGACCTTTGCAGGATCACCCAGTTTCCGGCTGTTTCGCTTCAGCCAAATTCGGGAGCGCAGGGCGAATATGCAGGTCTCATGGTTATCAGGCAGTATCACCTGAAGAGGGGAGACACGGAACGCAAAGTTTGTCTTATACCGTCATCCGCTCACGGAACAAATCCCGCAAGTGCTGTGATGGCGGGAATGAAGGTTGTTGTTGTAAACAGCGACAGCAACGGCAATATTGATGTAGCTGACCTTAAGCTGAAAGCTGAAGCAAACAGGGATGTGCTTGCGGCGCTAATGGTCACTTATCCTTCAACACACGGAATTTATGAAGAGGCAATCAAGGAGATATGCAGGATCATACACGACAACGGAGGACTGGTTTATATGGATGGTGCGAACATGAATGCGCAGGTAGGGCTTACGAGTCCTGCAATGATAGGCGCAGATGTTTGCCACCTGAACCTGCATAAGACTTTCTGCATCCCGCACGGAGGGGGCGGCCCGGGAATGGGACCGATCGGAGTTGCCGGGCATCTGAAGGATTATCTGCCGGGACATCCTGTTGTAAGGATCGGCGGTCCCGACTCGATAACTGCAGTGTCAGCAGCTCCCTGGGGAAGTCCGAGTATTCTGATAATCTCTTACGCTTATATTAAGATGATGGGAAGCGCGGGGCTGAAAGCGGCGACTGAGTACTCGATCCTGAACGCGAATTACATCAAGGCCAGATTGTCAGGTCATTACAAGGTCTTGTATTCAGGAGAAAAGGGATGCGTTGCGCACGAACTGATCTTCGATATGCGGGAATTCAAGCAGTCTGCCAAAGTGGAGGTTGAAGACATTGCCAAGAGGCTGATGGATTATAATTTCCATGCACCTACGGTCTCTTTTCCTGTTCCGGGAACGCTGATGGTGGAACCAACTGAAAGCGAATCCAGGGACGAGCTTGACAGGTTCTGCGACGCCATGATCTCGATACGCGAAGAGATAAGGGAGATCGAGTCGGGCATCTATGATGCAGACGACAATGTGCTGAAGAACGCACCGCATACATCTAAGATGATCTCAGCCGATGTTTGGGATCACAAGTACTCCAGAGGAAAGGCCGCGTATCCTGTTGAATTCCGTCACAACAAATTCTGGCCGGCGGTGGGAAGGATCGACAGTGCTTACGGCGACAGGAATCTGGTTTGCAGCTGCAATCCTGTAAGCGATTATGCAGAGGCTCCGTCTGCCTGATTGGCTTGTCCTGTCTGC